>RFNX01000580.1 GCA_009926905.1 Flavobacteriales bacterium | reverse complement strand
AAAGCTAAACCACCGCCAAAAAGCAATAATATTCCCCAAGGGAGTTTTTCAGTTTCGTGCCATTCTAAAAGCGGTTTTTTTTCATTTTTTTGAGGAATGATAAAAAGAATGATGGCACCTAAAATTGCAGCGTTTTCATCTCTATAATTCAATCCTGTAAATTCATTGATCAAATCTTTAAAAATCCAAAGAAGGGCAACAAATCCAAAGACGGCAACTGCACGCAATTGTTCTACTGTCCATTTTTGTTTATCAATTTTGAAATCATGTTTGTCTTTGCGCTCTTTTCCAAGACCAATGTAAAAAAGCAAATATGCTAATAACAATAATAAAATACACATAGGCATTGCAACCTTCATCCAATCAAAAAAAGAAACAGTAATGTTAAAATTTTTGCTTAAAATGGCTGCCATTTGAGTGTTTGGAGGAGATCCAATTAATGTCCCCAAGCCTCCAATACTTGCTGCATAAGCAATGGAAAGCATTAAAAACAAAGAAAATTTTGATTTTTGATGTTCAGGAGGCATTGCCTGAATAATTGCAATTGCCATTGGTAACATCATTAAAGCTGTGGCTGTGTTCGAAATCCACATACTTAAAAAGCCTGTACTCAATAAAAAACCAAGTAAAATTCTCGGTTTTGAATCTCCAACAACAGCTAAAATTCCTCGGGCGACTTGTTCGTGCACCTTCCACTTTTCCAATCCAAGCGCAAGAACAAATCCTCCGAAAAACAAATAAACACTTCCATTTCCATAAGCTGCGGCCAAATCATCTGCATTCAAAATTCCAAGTGGAATAGCGAGAATAAGCGGTAAAAGTGCAGTAATATAAATGGAAATTACTTCAAAAACCCAAAAGTAAATCATCAAACCACCAAGTGCGATAGCGTTCCATAATGTTTTTTCTTTTTCTTCTCCAAATAACAAAATAAGAACAAAAAGTAAAACTCCTACGGCGGCGATAAGTTGTTTCCAGTTGAATTGTTGCATACTAAAACGATTATTGTAAACCGTTCAAAGAATCAACAAAATGAATCGCTTTTTCTTCTACTTCAGCAACGATTGCACGAAATTCTGCTTTACCTCTTGCAGTTTTGATTTTACTCAATGTTGTATCTTGAAAAGAAGCAGCTTCGTTGATTAATTTTTCTGTTGCATCAAATTTTGCCTCATCAATTGATTGAATGAAGTAACATTCGTCAACTACGTCATAAACCATTTCGTTTAGACTCTTTTTTAAAATTCTTTTGTTAGCCATTTTGTTCTATTTTTCTCAAAAATAAGGAGGAATTATTAAATGCGAGCCATCTTATGTTTTAAGTTGCCAACAAGCAGACCTAGATAATTCTTTAAGTAAGGAAAAATTAACAAATTTATTTTCAGATTTTATGCTATTTGTAAAGTAAAAATTGTAATTTCAAAGAGCTGAAAAAAGAAAGAATTTTAACAAATTATCTTGGTGGTTATTCAGTAACAAATTATTGATTATCATATACTTATCTTTTTATTATGAAAAATTCTTTTTTCTGGGCAAGTGCGTTACTAAGTTTAACGCTCGTGAGTTGTAAAGCTGTTATCTACAACGTACCAAATGTCACAGATTATAAGATTTTCAAAACGAGAACAATAAAAAAGTCAACTGAACCTTTTCAAATTGCAAAATCAACCCAAAAAGTTAGTTTGCCAGATGAATTTTTGTGGGCTGTTTCAAATAATGACGACAAAGTTTACAATGCAAAAACACCAGAAGATTTTTTAATCGCAAATGGAACACTTTCGTTGATAATCATTAGAAACGACACTATTTTATATGAAAAGTATTTTAACGGTTTTGAACCGGACAGCGTTCGCACTATTTTTTCGGTGAGCAAAGCATTTACTTCAGCTTTGGTTGGAATTGCTTTAAAAGAAGGTTATTTCAAAAGTATTAATCAACCTGTCAGTGATTTTATTCCTGAATTTAAAACTAAAGGTCGAGAAAAACTTACAATCAATCATTTACTACAAATGACTTCAGGTGTAAATGAAGCCGATTATGCCGATTTGTTACGATTGGGTTCATTTTATTATGCGAATGATCAAAATCAAAAATGTGAAAACATCAAAATGCGTTGTGAACCTGGTACTCGTTTTCAATATTCGTCTATGACGACTCAGATCTTAGGGATTTGTTTGGAAAAAGCAACAGGGAAAAAATTAGACGATTACTTGAAAGAAAAAATCTGGGAGCCGCTTGGAATGGAATACAATGCGTTAATTTCAACAGATAAAAAAGGAAATCCAAAATACTTCGGTGGACTTTCTGCCAACCCAAAAGACTTAGCTAAATTCGGTTTACTTTATCTGAAAAAAGGAAAGTGGAATGGACAACAAATTCTACCTGAGGATTGGGTTGCAGCCACACAAAAGCGTGACACAATTGAAGGAAAATCAACTTCTTACACCAATTGTTTTTGGCTGGATACTTATCCTTTAGAGAACGTTTTCAATAAAAGTGATTTCTTCGCAGGTGGTTACGGCGGACAAATTGTATATGTGAACCCAGAAAATAATACGGTCATTATTAGAACAGGTACAAAAGAAATTGATGTTCATTGGGGTCGTAGTTTCTCAAAATTGTCTCATTTCCCTTTAGTTGAAAAAGAACTAAACAGTGATTTTTATTCAACGAATTTGATTGGAACCTACACCAATAAGTTTGGAAAAGAAATTGACATTTATAACATAAACGGAGTAGTGAAAATGAAATGTAAAGGGGAAGATTTTGAATGTGAATTGAATCCATCCTCAGATGTAACTTTCGAAGACAAAAAACATGGAAGAAAAGTTTTAGTTGAATTGGATAAAGACAAAATAAAAGGTGTGATTTTGGAAGAAGGAAAAAGCAGTTATTACTTTTCGAAAAGATAGTATTTGTCAAAAACTCTTAATTTACTTTATCAAGAAAGAATATTTTATAATTTTTGCATCTAAATCGACTACATTTATCGATCGAATCGATCGAATGAATAATAAATAATATTAATTGGAAAATAGCTTGAAAAAAGGAATTACTTTGCTTCTTATTTTGGGAGCTTTAGCTATCAATTTTTCCTTTCAAGAAAAGCCTTCTGATGTTGTCATTCCCATTTCTTGGTTCAATAATTTAAAAGGTAATTTTTCTTTTGCTCAAGAATGGTCTTTTGCCGAAAATGTTGGACTGAATGACGCACAACAAATTGCTTGCATTAATAATTGTGGCAAACAAATCGAAGCAATGACTGACAGAAATGGCTTGATAAAAAGCGATTCACTTGATGCTTATTACAAAATTGTAGATTCAACAAGACATTACCACACCATCCAATCTCGATGCACCATTGACGGCTGGAAACCAACAAATTTTATTAAAATTCGCAAATACGGAGATTTTGCAATTGAAGGCCACACGACTACTGATTCCACATCTAAATGTAGTTTATGTTTTAGGATTTCAAACAATCAATTAACAGCTTGGGCTTATCAAAAACAGGAAGGTCGAAGCACAAAAATCATACGAGTGAATGGCGGTAAAATATTTTTAGACGAATTGGCTTTCTCGAAAGGAATTTTCAAAGCTACTTTTAGTTTTACGTTTGATAAAGAAGTGAATAGCTTTAAAGCACTTTTTTGGAGTGGGAAGATTTACGCAAGAATTGAAAGTTAAAACTTGAGAAATCATCTGTTCGCAATTATAAATTACCTTTGCAACCATGAATTATAAAAGCGTTCAAATACGTAAAGGAAAAGAACAATCCATCTTGAGAAATCATCCGTGGGTGTTCTCTGGTGCGATTTTCACTGATGTGAGTGATATACAAGACGGAGAAGTGGTTGAAGTGCACGATTTTAAAGGTCGTTTTTTGGCGATTGGTCACTTTCAACATGCAACGATTTCTGTTAGAATATTGAGTTTTAATGAAACCAACATCGACGCGGCTTTCTTCAATGAAAAAATTGGAAATGCTGTCAATTTGCGCTTGAAACTTGGTTTCTTAAACGAAAACAACAACATTTTCAGAATTTGTCACGGTGAAGGGGATAGTTTGCCAGGTTTGGTGATTGATTTTTACAATGGAGTTGCTGTTATTCAGTGTCATTCAATTGGAATGTACAATGCGATTGAATTAATTGCAAACGCTCTGAAATATGCTTTTGGTGAAAATCTAACTGCCGTTTATTCAAAATCTTCTGATACGTTACCTGAACGAATCGCTCCAGAAGACAAATATATTATTGGCTCAAGCGAAACACCTCATCCAACAATCGAAAATGGCGTACATTATCAAATTGATTGGGTGAAAGGTCAAAAAACAGGTTTCTTCATCGATCAACGCGAAAATCGTGCCTTGCTTGGGAAATATGCTTTTGGAAAAAAAGTACTAAATACATTTTGCTATTCAGGTGGTTTCAGTTTGCAAGCTTTGAACAAAGGAGCAGATTTGGTTCATTCGTTAGACAGTTCTAAAAAAGCGATTGAATTGACGGAAGCAAACGTTGCCATCAACTCGTTCAAAGGTGAGCACGCTTCAATTGTTGCCGATGCGATGGAGTACATGAAGGAATTGAAAGAGGATTACGACATCATCGTTTTGGACCCACCTGCTTTTGCAAAGCACCGCGAAAAACGTCACCAAGCAATTCAAGGTTACAAGCGATTAAACGCAAACGCAATTCGTCAAATAAAACCAGGAGGATTGATTTTTACCTTCTCTTGCTCACAAGTAGTTGATAAATTTTTATTTACAAATACAGTCATTGCAGCAGCGATTGAATCGGGAAGAAACGTAAGGATTTTGGAACAATTGCATCAACCAGCAGATCATCCGATTAACGCATTTCATCCTGAAGGCGAATATTTAAAAGGTCTTGTTATTCAAGTTGACTAATGCTCGATTTACGTTATAAAACAATTCTCGCAGTCGCACTACCGATGATGGTTTCTGGTTTTATCCAATCCATTGTTTTGTTAACAGATGCTGCTTTTGTTGCAAACTATTCCACGGTTGCGTTTAATGCCGTTGGAAATGGCGGTATGCTTTTCGTGACTATGTACATGACTTTACTTGGAATGGGTGACGGTGCTCAAATCATTATTGCGAGAAGGATTGGAGAAGAACATACAAGCGCAATCGGTCGTGTTTTTGGAACTTCTTTGATTACTCATTTTTTTTTAGCGATTATTCTTTTCTCGATTTTATATTGGGTGATGCCTGCAGCAGTTATGAGTTATTCTAAGAACGCACAAATTGCTGAAATGCAAGGGAAATTCATACAAATCAGAAGTTTTGCCCTGTTTTTTGCCATGATTACAATTTCCATTCAAGCTTTATTTTTAGCGAAAGGGAAAACGTGGGTGGTGCTAATCGCAGCCATAATTACAGCAACAAGTAACGTTGTTCTAGATTACGGACTTATCTTCGGAAGAATTGGCTTACCAGAAATGGGAATGGAAGGAGCAGCTCTGGCTTCAACAATTGCCGATGGATTGGGAATGTTGTTTCTCGTGATTTATTTGTTCTTTTCAGAAGAACGACGCGCTTACAAATTGTTTGAATATTTCTCTTTCAATTTTAAGTCGATGATAGAGTTATTAAAAGTCGGAAGTCCTTTGATGTTACAAGGGTTTTCGGCACTTGCAACTTGGACTTTGTTCTTTACTTGGCTCGAGCAAAAAGGACAATTCGATTTGACGGTATCACAAAATATACGGTCGATATATTTCTTGGCATTTGTTCCGATTTGGGGCTTTGCAGGAACGACCAAAACCTATATTTCTCAGTATATTGGAGCAAAAGAATTCGATAAAATTCCAATCATTCAGCGAAAGATTCAACTGATGACAGTTGCGTTTTTGCTAATCACTTTTCATGGTGCACTGTTTTATCCCGAAGCAATGATTCGAATGATCAATCCAGAAGAAATATACGTTCAAAAAAGCGCTGAGATTTTGCGATTAATTACACTTTCAATTCTTGTTTTTGGTTTCAGTTCTGTCTATTTCCAAACGATTCATGGTAGCGGAAATACTTTGCATTCGATGATGATAGAGTTTACATGTGTTATTATTTATTCTTTGAGCTGTTATTTCTTTATCAAAATTTGGAACTTCGACGTGTTTTGGATTTGGACCGTTGAATACATTTACTTTGTTTCTTTGGGAGTTTTCTCCTTGCTATATTTACATTTTTACGATTGGAAAAAGAAAATTGTATGAGTCAAAATTCGAAATTGCGTGTGGTTTTTATGGGTACGCCAGAGTTTGCAGTAACCATTTTGGATGCAATAGTTCAAAGTGAACACGAAGTGGTGGGCGTGGTAACTGTCGCAGATAAACCAGCTGGTCGTGGTCAGCAATTACGTGAAAGTGCCGTTAAAATCTATTCGAAAGAAAAAGGTTTTCCAATTTTACAGCCCGAAAAACTCAAAGACGAAAGTTTCCACAACGATTTGAGAGCTTTGAATGCAGACATTTTTGTGGTAGTTGCATTTCGCATGTTGCCTGAAATTGTTTGGGCGATGCCACCCAAAGGAACGATTAATTTACACGCTTCGTTATTGCCAAAATACCGTGGCGCTGCTCCTATCAATTGGGCGATTATTAACGGAGAAAAAGAAACGGGAGTAACGACTTTTTTCATCAACCAAGTTATTGATACTGGTTCAGTTTTGGAACAAGAAAAAGTAGCAATTTCAGAAAACACGAACGCTGGCGAACTACACGATTCGCTGATGCATTTAGGCGCTGCATTGACTGTAAAAACCTTGAATGACATTGCAAATAACACCATTCAAGCAATTCCTCAAGATGAAAATTTAGCAAAAGTATTACCTCACGCACCAAAGATTTTCAAGCAAGATTGCAAAATTGACTGGAATGAAAGTGCACTAGCAATTCACAATAAAATCCGTGGACTTTCACCCTACCCTACTGCTTGGTGCACCTTGAAAAATGAAAAGAAAAACGAAAACATCTCGTTCAAATTATTTACTTCAAAGCTGGTTGAAGAAATTCCAACTTCTGATGCACTTGTAAAACATCCCGACGGAATTCTTTTCCCTTGCAAAGAAGGTTTTGTTTGTATTTCTGAATTGCAACCCGAGGGCAAACGCCGAATGAATTTCAAAGAGTTTTTGGCTGGGAATAGTTTAGAGGATTTGAAAATTGAGTAATTTGAAGATTTGAAAATTGATGTAGTTCTATTTTATTTCAAAACTCTTTCTAAAAAACAATTTTTGAAACCACAATTCAAAAGCTGGATCTAGAAATTCTAATTTTCCATTTTCATCTGTGATAACGTCAGCATTTATCAAAATGCCTTTGTTCTTTGTTACGCTTGCTGATGTTCCAAGGTGAAATTTTTGAATTGTTTCCTTACTACTCAATTTTGATTCTTGTCTTGAAATCGCCTTCAATAAATTAACTTGTGTTGTGCTCAACGTTTCGATTTCACGTTGATATAAAGGTGAATTTGCGTGAATCAATTCCTGCAGTGCATTGTTTATTTCCTCAATTCCTGCAACTTTTTCAGTCGATTGCCACGTGTAATGCGCCAATTGCTGCACGTACCAAGAATGATCTTTCATTAAACTTGGAATCCAAGTGGCAACTTCCGAACTGATTGTTTTATTGGTTTGTGCGAAACTATCCACAATAAAAGAAATCCATTTTTCGCGCTTAATTTTTTGAAGCATTAAAATCGCACCGAAACGATAAAATGGCTTTGACGGATTATTGAAAATATCAGTCATCATGTGGCGCTTGCTACCATACAAACAATAGATCACTTTTTTTTGACGTTGCCAAGTCGCGCGCATTGCTTTTTCAAGTTGTTCGTACTCCTGAAAATTGGATAAATTCTGAAATTCGTCTAAACAAATAATGAATTCGATTCCTTTTGCTTCTGCAATTTTTTCAGGTAAATTTAGAATTTCTGTTCGGTGTTTTTTGAGCTCATTCCAATCAAAACTTAAACTAAAATCAGTCAGAGGATCTAGTCCAAGTGATAATTTTGGAATCAATTGCTGAAAAAATTCTTTTCCTGCGTTCACCCAATCTTGCAACACGGAAGACGATGCTTTGATGACTTCTTTGGCAAACAATTCTAAAAATTCTTCTTCGCTTGAAACGGAAAACAAATCAATACTTACCGTTCTAAATTGACTTTTTTCATCGTTTAGTTTATAAATAACCTTTTCTACAAGCGACGATTTACCCCAACGTCGAGGTGATATCAACATAGTATTGATTCCTTGTGTAAGGTTTTTAATCAGTTTTTCAACTTCCTCTTCGCGATTCGTGAAACTATCAACACTTACGGTGGTTCCAAACAAGAATGGTGACTTACTCATTGTACAAATTTCAACAAATGTACAAAAACTTACCGAGTAGTAACTTACTAAGTAGTAACTTACTAAGTAGTAACTTACTAAGTAGTAAGATTTTTAATTGCTTATTTTTAAGTCACTTAACCTATATTTATTTAGAAAAATAATCAACATTTATTGAAATTCCAGCACTAAAAGGATAGACAACACCTGTTTTATCTTTTTGAAAAAGTGGAGTCAAATTGTAACTTGCAAAAAGTCCAAATACGCCATAACCCAATCGCGCCGTTGCTTCTAAAGTAAAAGGAGCTAAATTGTATTTAGAACGAACGTAATTTCTAAAACGATCTCCATTAGCAAATTTGCCTGTTTGAAACGTGTTCGAATAAATACGAACGCCACCAACTACTCCAGCTGCAAAATAAAAACTTTTCTTCTGTTCCTTCTTGGTTGAGAAGTCAAGCAAAAGTGGTGCTGTAAGGTAATGCGCGATTAAATTGTTGGATTGATAGGATTGAGTTGGATTTGAAATCGCATAAACTGAACTATCAGAATGAATGATATTGTAATTGTTTTTTAAACCAATTGTAGAAACACTCCAACCTAATCCAGTGGTAAGCCCAAGGTATTGTTTGAAAATTGGGACTTTAAACTCATAAAAATTAAAATTGAATTTACTTGAACGAGCGATATTATTATTCCAATAAGGCGCACTAGCAAAATCTGTTTTGAACAAATCATTCATTAAAATTAAGGTGCCAATATCAAATCCAGCCCAATGACCGTCGTAATATTTACGTTGCTCATCATCATCTTCAGTGCCGTCTAACGCAAAGTTTATTGGTAACGACATTTGCGATCTAACAGGTTCCTTTTTATAAGTCGCTGGATTCCATTTCGGCATGGATTCAACTACTCGAATGGCTTCTTTGTCTAAAGCTTCTGAAATACTATTTAACGCTTTCACATTACTCAAAGAACCATCTTTTTCAACGATAAAAGAAACCATTACTTTTCCTTCAATTCCTTTGTCAATTTCAGATTGTGGATATATGACATTCTTAATGACATATTTCATCATCGCTTCACTACCACCTGGAAATTCAGCTTCATCATCAGGAAATTCTGAAATACCAGAATTAACATAAATTTCTTCAGACTTGGTAGGTGGATTTTGTGAATAAAAAGCAAAAGAAAAGATCATCGAACAAAATAAAAAAATGGTTTTCATGGATTCTAATTTTCATTAAAAGTACTAAAAATAAAAATCCGTGTAACTCGAAAATGACATATTCGTTTAAAATAAAGTAATCCAGATTAAATGATGACTTTGCGCACGAAACTTTACTATATTTTAATCAAAATTCTCCCCAAGAAATTTCTTCCAGCTTGTGGATAATAGAAGTTTTCAGTTGTTGTTGCACCTCCAGAAATGTATGAGAACGTGTAACCGTTGTTAGAATACATCGAATTGAAAATGTTATTCACTAAAAAGCCAAAAGTGATTTCTTTAAAGAATTTATTCTCAATCGTGTATGACAAAGTCAAATTAGAAAAAGTAAATGGATTGATGCTTCTATTCACGTCTGAAGTGTTGTCCATATATTGGCGACCAACGTATTTCGTCATCCAATCAATCGTGAAGTTTTTCAAAGGCATGTAGGAAAATCCAGCATTTGTAACAATATTCGGAGAAAATGCCAAGTCTGTGTTTTTGTGAATAATTACTTGTTGTGCATAAAACGGTGGATTGTCTAAATACTCGTCAACATACTCACTGAATTCTTTGATTTTATTTTGACTTACTGTAAAAGCACCATTTAATCGCATAGAAGGAATGATTTTATAACTTCCACTCAATTCAATACCAGCACGATAACTTTGTTTCGCATTGGTGCGTGTATAGCTCCCAACATCGTTAACTTGACCTGTTAAAATCAACTGATTGGTGTAATCCATCCAATAGAAATTTCCTGTAAAACTCAATTTCGGGCTGATGTAAGAATATCCTGCTTCTAAATTGCGCATTGCTTCTGCCAAAGGTCTACTTGTAGGTGTACTTTCTCTAAAATCTTTACGAACTGGCTCTCTGTGACCAATTCCATACGATGCGAAAAGTGATTGTTTGGAATTAATCGAATAAGAAATCGCCACTTTTGGATTGAAAAAATTGAATTTAACGGTTTGTTGAACATCTTTTAATTCACCACTCACTTGGTCAATACCCAAGAATGAATAATCAACGTGACGGTATTGTAAATCTCCAGAAAAAGTGAATTTATTCCAACGATACGAACCTTTCAAATAGGTGCTAACTTCTGATTTTTGGCCACTTTCGTTGTAAAACCTATCCCCAAGTTCACTATCCGAAGCAAATCGCGCCCAAATAACTTCACCGAAATGACGACCAAAATAGGTATTGATTGCTCCTCCTAAAGTTAAACTCAATTTAGAACGATTGTAATTCAAGGAATAAACGCCTCCAACAAAATCATTGTCCAACCAACGACGACGGATTAAATCTGTAGAAGTAATAGTGTCATTCCCTGTGATTACTGCGTTCATTCCATAATTAGAAAGATTTTCAGCTGTTCTGTATTCTTCAAAATAACCCTTTCCTTTCGTGTAATGACCTGCAACATTCAAAACCAAATTCGGCCTAAAGGAATGCGTAAAATGTAATTGATAATTGTCTTGTTTATAATTGTCCTCTTGATTTTTGTACGTGTAAAAATTATATGTTCGTCCAGAATTCAACAAGTTCTCGCGATCTGCTGCTGATAAATAATTTCTGTCGGCGTAGGCATTCATTGCAGCAGTATCTCCGTTAACTCGGCTTTCTGGCGTTCCATACCACGATTGATACGTCACTTCTTTTCCACTGAAAATGATTGCTTTCAGAACGGATTTTTTTCCAACATACGAGCCTGAGACGAAGTAAGATCTCAAATCAGAAGAAGCTCTGTCTATAAAACCATCTGATGAGATTTTAGATAAACGTGTTTCTAAAGAAAACATATTATTTATCAATCCTGTTCCTGCCTTAATGGTCGTTTTTAAAGTATTAAAGGAACCATAAGTATTGTCCACAACACCAAATGCTGTATTTGAAATATCTTGTGTTTTTATATTCAAACTAGCTCCAAAAGATGCAGCACCGTTTGTTGAAGAACCAACACCACGTTGAATTTGCAAGTTCTCAATCGACGAAGCCAAATCAGGCATATTTACCCAATAAACATCGTGCGATTCTGGATCGTTTACTGGAATCCCGTTGATAGTTACATTAATGCGCGAGGCATCAACTCCACGAATTCTCAATCCAGTATAACCAACTCCAGCTCCTGCGTCAGAAGTGGTCACAACAGAAGGCGTTGCTTCCAACAAAATTGGTATATCCTGACCGAAATTTTTCTTTTCAAGCGGATTCGTTCGTTTGATTGTGGTAATCGAAGTAGAACTTTCAGATGCTCTCGTCGAAATTACCTGTACTTCTTCCAACGATTTTGTGTTTGCATGAAGTGTTACATTCAACGTTTGATTGAAATCAGCTGAAGTTGAGGTTATTTTAGATGTAAAATATCCTGGTATTTCAAAAATTATTTTATTATTTAAAACATTAATGTTATTGAGAATAAAATTACCGTTAATGTCAGTGATTGTACCATAACTCGAACCTTCTAAATGTACATTTACACCTGGCAAAAGATTTCCTTTTTCATCTTTTACACTGCCAAACAAATTGTTTTGGGCATAAAAATTAAAGGTTAGAGCATAAAATACGCCGATTAAAAAAAATCTTGTTTTCATTTTTAAAAAAAATTAAACAAGAACAAGGGGCTAATTCTTGAAAGTTGTACAATATAAAATTAGCTCAGTCATCTTCCCTGCGCAAGCATTACCTTACAGGTTCAATGGGTATAATCTCAGCCTTGTCACGGGCACCCCTTAGAGACGGGACAAAAGTAATTATTAAATTCTTAATGGGGGAATTTAATTCATTCAGAAGTTCTCTTGTAACAAGAAATCTGCAATGTGCAAATGTTTCACTCCTTCCACATTATCCGTCCATTCTTCATCTAAACTCAATACATATTTTGGATAATTATCCTTTATTTTCAGAAGGGGTTTGAATTCCCGCTCGACAGTAGATTCTTCTTCCATTTTTAGACATACTTGAACATAAATTTTTTCATTTCCTTTTTCAGCAATAAAATCTATTTCTGTAGTGTACAATTTACCAACATACACTTTGTAATTCCGACGTCGCAACTCCAACATTACGATATTTTCCAATATTCCTGCTGCGTTTCTGTCCTTTAGTCCAGTCATTGCGTGAACCAAAGAAATATCGCCAACAAAGTATTTTTCTTGCGTTTTTAGAATCTCTTTTCCTTTGACATCGTATCTTGGTATTCTGTAAACAATAAAAGAACTTTCCAAAGCCTTTAGATAATTGTAGATAGTGTTCAAAT
Organism: Flavobacteriales bacterium; assembly: GCA_009926905.1. Classification (GTDB taxonomy): domain Bacteria; phylum Bacteroidota; class Bacteroidia; order Flavobacteriales_D; family Crocinitomicaceae; genus UBA952. The sequence continues at coordinate 6,211 of RFNX01000580.1, read as the reverse complement.
CAATTTTTCGTTGTTGACCTTTGAAGTAATCGGCTATGTTTTTAGCAGAAATACTGCTGCCGATATTATCAAATACGAATTTCACAATGCGTTCCAATATTTCTGTATCACGGATATTGTTTCTTTGAACCGTATCTCGTAATATCGCTGAAGAATAGATGTCAAAAACTATTTTGTAAGCAGTTTCTAAGTCGCAATCCATCGTATGAAGTACTGGAAAGCCACCGTATTTTCTAAATTCATTAAAAGCATCACGATGATTGGCATCATATATACCTCTAACTTTTCTAAAATCTAGAAACTCTTCAAAACACAAAGTTTGGACGTGAAACTCAACGTATCTCCCAGTTAAATAAGTAGAAAGTTCTGAAGAAAGTAATCTTGAATTTGAACCCGTAATGTATATATCCGAGTTAAAATCTACAAGCATTGCATTCACTGCGCGCTCCCAATTTTCTACTTCTTGTATTTCATCTAGTAAAATGTAAACACGCTCATTTTCGTGTATTTGCGTTTGAAGATACGTATAGATTGCAACATCAGTATCTAAATGCCGAAATTGGAAACTCTCCAAATTGATGTGAATGATTGATTCCTTTTTGATTCCTCTTTCAACTAAAGTGTCTTTGAGTAAACTCAATATACTTGACTTCCCACTTCGTCTAAGTCCAGTTAAAACTTTGATGAAAGGTTTATCAATAAAAGGTTCTATTTGCTTTATATAGAATTTTCTCGCTATCATTTTATGTTTATAAACACAAAAATAGGAAAATAATATAGATTATTAAGTTTATAACCCTAAAAACTCAAATAAAATTCAAGTTTTTATGGCTATAACCATAAAAACTTAATTAAATAAATCCTTTCTCAATTAAAAGCTTTGCAATTTGAACGGCATTCGTTGCTGCCCCTTTGCGTAAATTATCGGCAACAATCCAGAGATTTAAGGTATTTACTTGACTTTCATCACGACGAATTCTACCCACAAACACATCGTCTTTTCCTTCAGCGTATTTTGGCATTGGGTAGGAATAAGTTGTTGGGTCGTCTTTCAATGTGATTCCTGGCATTTCGTGCAATAAACGACGCACTTCATTCAAATCAAAATCATTTTCAAATTCGATATTTACAGCTTCTGAATGGCCTCCAACAACTGGAACACGCACTGCCGTTGCAGAAACATTGATTTTTGGATCTAAAATTTTCTTCGTTTCATTGGTCAATTTCATTTCTTCTTTGGTGTAACCATTGTCCAAAAATGAATCGCATTGCGGAATACAATTTTTATCAATCGGATATTTGTAAGCCATTTCACCCGAAATTTCATTGCGTTCATTTTCCATTTGTTGAACCGCTTTTACACCCGTTCCAGTTATGGATTGATACGTTGAAACAATCACTCTTTTTACACCGTATTTTTTATGAAGAGGAGCAAGTGTTAATACTAACTGAATCGTGCTACAATTTGGATTGGCGATGATTTTGTCTTCATTCGTCAATACATCGCCATTGATTTCAGGAACAACCAATTTCTTAGTGGGATCCATTCTCCAAGCAGATGAATTGTCGATAACTGTCGTTCCAACTTCTGCAAATTTTGGCGCCCATTCCAAGGAAGTTTCACCTCCTGCTGAAAAAATTGCAATGTCTGGTCGCATTTCAACAGCCGTTTGCAAACCAACCACTGAAAATTCCAATCCACCAAATTCAATTCTCTTTCCAACTGATTTATCAGAAGCCACAGGAATCAATTCAGTAATGGGGAAATTATGTTCTTTTAATACTTGCAACATCACATTTCCTACCATTCCTGTTGCACCAACTACAGCTACTCTCATTTTATCAAATTATTAATTATCCATGTTAAATCAATAAAGATTGATTTTCGAGGTCAAATTTAATATATTTGAAGTCTATAAAATTCGATGCGACTATATTTACTTTTCAGCATACTACTTTTAAAAACACTGTCCTTTGCTCAAGTCACGGAAGACTTTTTGGATGGTGATTTTACGACAAATCCAACGTGGAGTGGAACTACAAGCGATTATATAGTTAACACTAGCAATCAATTACAGTTGAGTAATACAGTCGCTGGAACTTCTTATCTTTCTATTCCCCATCAATTAACAACATTAAATGGGAAAGAATGGCGATTTTACATCAAGCAATCCTTCGCAGGTTCAGCAAGTAATTATGGAAGAGTTTATTTGGCTTCCGATAATTCTGATTTAACCCAAACCACAAATGGATATTACCTTCAATTTGGCGAAGCAGGTTCGTTAGATGCCATCCGTTTATATAAAATTTCAGCTGGAGTTTCTACTGTGATTTGTTCTGGAACAGATGCTCAAATTGTGAACAGTACAAATACTTCTATCCGAGTAAAAAGAGCTGCCAATGGAGATTGGAGTTTGTATGCAGATTTTGCAGGTGGTGATAATTTTACACTTCTAGCAACTGCAAACGACCCAAGTAATTTAGTTGGAACTCATTTTGGTGTAAATTGTGTTTACACTTCAAGTAATTCAACTAAATTTTTCTATGACAATATTTATATCGGAAATGAAATTTTTGATGTTGCCCCACCAATTTTAAACAGTGCAAGTGTTATCAGTGCGAATCAAGTAGATGTATTATTCAACGAAGCTGTTACAACCTTAAGTAGCGAATTGATTGCAAATTATGCTTTGACACCAACGCTTTCTATTTCTACAGCAACACTTGACGGGACAAATCCAGCTTTGGTTCATTTGGTGTATGCCAGCAATTTTACGAATGGGACAAATTATACGCTTTCAGCAAACAACATCAGTGATTTAGCTGGAAATGTTGCTGGCAATCAAACCACATCTTTTGGTTATTTTGTGGCTGATTCAGTTGTAAAAGGTGACGTTATCATTTCTGAATTTTACGCTGATCCGAGTCCATCATTTGGACTTCCTGAATTAGAATTTATTGAAATCTACAATAAAAGCAATAAGATTTTTAATCTTCAAGGCTGGAAAATTGGCGATGCTTCCAGTGAAGGAACAATTGGGTCGAGTTGGCTTTTACCTGGCGAATACAAAGTGCTTTGTGCGACTTCAAGTGTTCCTTTATTCACTATGACCAATGCAGTTGCAACATCAAGTTTTCCGAGTTTGAATAATTCAGGCGACGATGTTGTACTGAAAGACAATTACGGTATTGTTTTAGACCAACTTTCATACACCGATGACTGGTATCAAGATGAAAATAAAAAAGAAGGCGGTTTCACCTTGGAACTTATTAATCCGAATGACCCCTGTTCAGATGAAAATAATTGGATTGCTTCTAGCGATATTTTTGGAGGGACACCTGGAACAGTGAATTCTGTTTACAATATCACACCCGACAATGAAAATCCACAAGTGACGTATTTGTTGGCTTTGAGTCCAAATTGGTTAGAAATTCACTTCAATGAAGGAATGGATTCTGTTTCATTGATTAATGCGACAATGACATTTAATCCAACGTTGACGATTCAAAACATACAGATTGTTGGTGCATATCCAAATCAAATGACGGTTCAGTTCAATGAAAATTTAGTAGGCTCACAAACCTATAATTTGAATTTGCAAAACGTTGCAGACTGTTGGCTGAATTCAAGCGATTATTTGGGACAATTCATTCTTCCTGAGAATCCTGCAGTTGGGGATTTGGTAATCAATGAAATTCTTCAAAATCCATTGAACAGCGGTTCCGACTGGATTGAACTTTACAATAATTCATCGAAAGTGATTAATTTGAAAGATTGGCAGTTTGCGAATTTTGACAATGACACCATTGATAATTTCAAAACAATTTCTGACAACTATTTGCTTCTTCCAAATGATTATGTTGTTGTTGGAAAAGATTCAACATTCGTAAAAGAAAATTATCCTTTTTCGGTAACCGGTAAATTTTTATATTCAGAATTACCAAGCTACAATAACGATTCAGGAACTGTTTATTTGATTTATAATTCCGAAATCATTGACAAAGTTTCCTATTTAGACAGTTGGCATTTTAAATTATTAGACAATACAGACGGTGTATCTTTGGAGCGCATTGATCCAAATGGAGCTTCAAGCAGTGGATTCAATTGGCATTCGGCTGCTGAAAATGTAAAATTTGCAACGCCTGGACGCATCAATTCACAGTATTTACCTGCTGTTTCAAATGGAACTTTGAGTTTAACAAGTGAGGTTGTTTCTCCAGATAACGACGGATTCGAAGACGTTTTACAAGCAAATTATGAATTGACTGAAAACGGATTGCTTGGAAAAGCAACCATTTATGATGACCGAGGAAGAGTGATTCGCGAATTATTCAAAAGTGAACTTTTAGGTTCAAAAGGCAGCTTTAGTTGGGACGGAACAACGGATACACAAGTAAAAACTAGTATTGGCGTTTACGTTCTAGTCTTTGAGGCATTTTCAACAAATGGAGGTGTGTTTTTTACAAAAAAATTAGCGTTAACTGTCGCTGGTAAACTGTAACTTTGTGATCACAAAATTCATTTTATATGAAAAAATACCTATTATTTGGTTTCCTGATTTTGTCAACTTTTGGGTTTTCCCAAAACTATAAAACTGCAGTCGGAATCAAAGGAGGATTTCCAGGCTATGGTTCACTTAACGGTAAACACCTATTTGGAAGTAAAAGCGCCATTGAAGCTAGTATTGGTGGAGGTTCTAACACGATTTGGGTACAAGGTTTATACGAAATTGTAAATCCGCTCGATGATAAATTCAATTGGTATTATGGCGCAGGTCCTGACTTTGGTTTCTTTTCTTCAAAAAGTATTATAACAGGAGAAAGAAATAGCAATTTTATTTTAGGTGTTTCTGCACTTATCGGTATTGAATATACATTTGAAGATTTCCCTTTAAATTTGGCTTTAGATACAGGACCTAGTTTGAGTTTGGTGCCAAGTGCTGGTTTTAATTGGGGTGGAGCTGTAGCCGTTCGTTATGCCATCAAATAAAAAAGAACTTTCGCCGGGAGCCAAAAATTGGATTAAGAAGTATTTTCTTCTTGTCGACAGTAAAGATATTAAGCTTGAGTTCGATAAATCTGGAAATCATTCTTTGGAGTTTCTGCATTTTCTCTCCAACAAAACAGGATTGGTTTACGGAATTCCAACATCCTTGATTTATTCCAATAATTTAGAATCAAGTCATTTTACAAAGGATGAAAAACTCAAATTACTGCTGTTTGAAACCTTACTTTTTTGCTTTAAACAACATTCAAAAGAAGAATTTAATTTCAATGATTTTTTACAATCGCTGAATGATTTTTATGCAGAAGCACCATCCGCAAGTGGCTTGGATTCTTGGTTTTCAATTTTTGCAGACAAAAAAGTAGAATCGAAAATTGAAAACATTTTAGCCGAACGTGTTCGCGTAAAATCACCCATTTTTGGAACGAATTATTGGCTCAATCACCTTTCAAATTGCTTTGTGTTTTTGGACGTGATTCTTTACAGAGAATTTCTAATTCATCCTAAAAAAACATTCTTTGTTAACTATACGAAATACGCGAAATTCATTTTAAACGGAATCATTTTCGCTGCCTATTCTGACGATGAAGTAGAAGAAAAAGAACAACGATTATTGTGGCGTTTTTTGACCTCTGCAAATTTACCAAAGGCAGAACGCGATGAAATAGAACGATTGATTATCAACGGAATTACGGAAGATGACTTGAAAAAATCAATTATTTCACACCCGATTTTAGCAATTATAACATATGAATTAGGTGTTTTTGTGACTCGAGGAACGCACGTTATTAATGAAAACGAAGAAGAAAAACTGAAATATCTTGGTCAACTTTTAAAATTAAATGAAGAACAAATGCTTGAATCTGAAAATTTATGCATGGGTTTCCTTTTAGAGAATCAAACAGACATTTCGCTCATTAATTCAAATTCGAAAACACAATTTGTTTATCAAAGTTTTTCAAGTCGTTGGCTAAGAATCTTAGGTCGGAACAAAGAAAAATTGGTCAACGAACTGAAAGAAAGCAAAGATTTAATTGCCTTGATTCAAAAATCTACGAAACAGGAATTAAATAAAGAAGAAAAAGAGCAAGTGAAAAAGCAATTCATGGACATTCTGAAATCGATGCCTTCAATGGCGATATTTCTTTTGCCCGGAGGTGCTTTGCTTTTGCCATTAATTTTAAAAATTGTACCCGATTTACTTCC
>RFNX01000438.1 GCA_009926905.1 Flavobacteriales bacterium | reverse complement strand
TAGTTCGCAGTAGAACAAGTGCATCCTTTCGAAAAACGTTGCGGAAACGAAGCAATTTCAACCATTTTCCAGCGTATTTTTCTAAATCTACGTGCGCAACCGTTTGAATCTCTTGAGCATTAGAATGAAAGAACGAAAACATAAAGAATAAGATTGATAAAATTTGTGACGCGTATTTCATTTGAATATATTCTAAAACCGATTGTAAACAATGAAATCATTAGCAAAATCATAGATTAAGAAATATACGCAGTCATTAATTTTGGCGAAGTTTTTCTTTAAGGATTTTTCGAATGTCCTAATTCTTTTCAACGCACAAAATTGAAGTGAATTTGAACTAAATTCATTACATAAAAATAAATGCGTTTTGTAAAATTCATTTATTTTAGTGCTCAAATTGCCTTAACTCAACTCAATTCTTTAGAATATAGATACAAATATTTAACCTAATCTTCATTTTGGAGGCGAAGTTGGTATAAAACAATTTTGTTAATTTGTGCAAATTAATTTTTAGATAAAATGAAAAATAAACTTTTCCTTCTTTGCCTTATTCTATTGGGCTTTCAGTCTGTTTTTGGTCAAAATGACTATAACGTTCGCAGTGGATTAAAATCAGAATTAGCACCTTTTTATCACGGTGTAGCTTCAGGAGATCCATTATCTGACAGAGTAATCATTTGGACGCGAATTACTCCAGACAGTGTAACCCAACCAGGGGAAGTTTTATCACTTAATTGGAGAGTTGCAAGCGATGTTGATATGAATAACATTGTGGCATCAGGAACAACTTCAACTTCATCTGTTCGCGATTTCACAGTGAAAGTTGACGTAACTGGCTTAGCTCCAAAAACTTGTTACTATTACGATTTTACTTTTGATGGTAGAAATTCAATTGTTGGTCGCACCAAAACAGCACCCGAAACTGCTGCCGATAGCGTCCGTTTTGCAGTTGTTTCTTGTTCAGATTATGAAAATGGTTATTTTAATGCATATGCTTCTATTGTTGAAAGAAATGATATCGATGCTGTTCTTCATTTAGGTGATTATATTTATGAATACGTTGCTGCCGCTGGGGTTGATGGCAGATTAGCAGAACCTGCAAATGAAATTGTTACCTTAAGCGATTATAGAACACGTTATTCACACTATAAATTAGACGGCGATTTAAGAAATGTGCATCAACAATATGCTTTTATAAGCGTATGGGACGATCATGAAACGGCAAACAACTCTTGGATGAATGGTGCTGAAAATCATACGGAAGGAACTGAAGGAACTTGGGTTGCTCGTAAAGCAAGCGGTAAACAAGCTTATTTCGAATGGATGCCCGTTCGTGAGCAAAGTGTTGACTCAACACGTTTATACAGAACAATTAAGTACGGTGATTTATTGAACTTATACATGCTTGATACACGTTTAGAAGGTCGTGAAGAACAAGTAGGTGCCACAAGTGCAGAAATAAACAATCCTGATAGAACAATTTTGGGTGTTGAACAATACAATTGGTTAACTAATGAGTTAGACAACAGTACCGCACAATGGAACATTCTTGGTCAACAAGTAATGGTTGCACCTTTAAAAGCTTTCGGTGCCATTTTAAATACAGATCAATGGGATGGTTATCCAGCAGAAAGAACAAAACTTTTTAACCATATTTTAGACAGTAACATTCAAAATGTGGTGGTTTTGACAGGAGATATTCATACTTCTTGGGCAAATGATTTACCTCACACGGGTTACAACGCTTCTACTGGTGCTGGTAGTGCTGGAGTTGAATATGTTATCACAAGCGTTACAAGCTCAAGTACTCCTATTGGTTTTCCATCTGCAATCATTTCTGCAGCTAACCCACACATAAAATGGTCTGATTTTACAAAAAAAGGGTATTTAGTTTTAGACATCAATAGCGAAAGAGTTCAAGGAGATTATTGGTTTTGTGAAAACATTACTAATTCGTCAACTAATGTTTCTCTAGGAAATAAGTTTTATGTGAATTCAGGAGAACGTTTTTTACGAAATGCTGGTAGTGAATCTTCAAGAAATCATTCAAATTGCGTTCAATCTCCAATGGTTACAGACCCAACAAATAGCCTTACTGATGTTAGTAATTCTTTAGTTTGGGTGGGTGCTTATCCAAATCCTTTTGAGAAAGAAATTACAGTTCAATACAACGCTCCTTCTCAAGGAAAAATAAAAGTGAAAGTATTCACACAAGACGGAAAATTACTTCAAACGAAAGATCATTTCACGATGAAAGGTTTGAATTATTTAAAAATCAATGGTGATGATTTGAACGCTGGCGTTTATCACATTCAAATTTCTGATTCAAAAAACAATAAATTAGTACGAATAGTTAAGTTGTAATCATTCAATTAGCAATTTAAACTTTTAAAAATTATATAAATAAAATGGCTTTTCATAGTAAACTATTTTTTTTCACTTCATTTTTATTCATCAATTTTCTAAACACTTTTTCTGTCTTTTCGCAAGACTCTTTAACAAAAAGAAAATGGTACGATGATATTACTTTTGATGGTTACATTCAGGTTCAGTATTCATATACAAACAAAGCAGATTCACTTTCTTTGAATTCACCAAATTCAGGGCGATTCGATAGATTTGTGAGCAATAAATTTTCTGTACGTCGTGGACGAATTCAGATGCAATATCAAAAACAATTTGTCAATGCGCAATTCTCTTTTGATGTCACAGAATTAGGTTTCAGAATGAAAGACGCATGGATAGCTTTGAAAGATCCTAAATGGCAAACTTTTACACTTACAGCTGGAATTTTTACACGACGTTTTGGTGGAGAATTGGAATTATCTTCAAGAGACCGTGAAGTTCCTGAAAGAAGCATGGTTGTTCAAACACTTTTTCCAGCGATTCGCGATTTAGGTGCAAACTTAGAAATTCGACTTCCTAAGAAATACAAATTACATTGCTTAAAATTGGATTTAGGTATTTTTAATGGAACCGGAGCAAATTTAGAAGCCGACAGTTTCAAGGATTTCACAGGAAGACTACAACTTGAAAACCCAGTGAAAATAAAGAATATGACCTACAAATTTGGAGCTTCTGGTTATTTGGGCTTTGTGAATCATCGTTATGATATTGACGGAAGCGCTTCCAATTACCGATTTATTTGGAAAACTTTAGATACATTTTTAACGGTCAACGGTGTCAATCAACAGGTCACAATTATGAATCAAGACATTACTTCCGCTAGTTTGGGAAATGTTTTAAACGATCCAACGAATCCAATTGCAAGAGCGACTTACAACAAAAATGTGCAAAGAAGATATTATTCGTTTCATGGAGAATTCAAATACAAAGAAAGTTTTGGAACAACAATGATTCGAGGAGAATATATTTTTGGTCAACAAGTTTCACTAGAGGGAACTTTAGGAAATCCTTATGTCTTTACAAGTGTGAGCCCTGTAGGTCCAATAAACAGTGTTACTTGGCCAAAGTTTGATAGTCCGCAACCTTACAATCCAGCAACTGTTGGGCTTCAGCTTAAACCTTCCCATACTTTTGTTAGAAGTTTCCGAGCGTTTTTTGTGTATTTCGATCAACAGATTGGAAAAACGGGTCATCACATCGGTTATAGAATTGATTACTACGATCCGAATATTGATATTAAAGGGAATCAAATTGATGTCGTTCTTCGAGATGATGCTGGAAATATTCTTGGTTCTTCAGGGCTTTCAGTTGCCGATGTAGCGTTTACAACACATTTATTTGCCTACCGTTATGTTTTCAATCAACATTTAAGCGTAATGCTTACGTATGAAATGCCAATTAATGAAAAAACAAAAATTGATCCCTTAGATAGTATCCAAATAGGTTTAGGAAAATATCCTCATTCAGGCTTTTTAACTAACATTAAAGATGATGTTATGATGATTCGAATGCAATATAGATTTTAACTTTTAAATTAAAAAAAATGAAACATTTACTTTTTAGCTTTTGCTTGATTTTAAGCACACAATTATTGGCCGCAACAAGTCAATACACACTTTCCTTCCGTGAAGATCCTTCTACTACAGTTTGTGTTGGTTGGAGT
>RFNX01000129.1 GCA_009926905.1 Flavobacteriales bacterium | reverse complement strand
CCAAATACTGGAAATTCAAAATTAAAAGTACAGTTTTTTGGCCGTTCAAAGGGAAATATTGGATTATAGAATTGGCAAGTGACTATTCGTACGCAGTGGTTGGCGATCCGAATTTCAACTATTTATGGATACTTTCAAGAACACCTAAAATGGAAGAAAGCACTTATCAGCAAATCATTTCTCGTGTTAAACTGAAAGGATTTGACGTTCAAAAATTAGACTTACAACACAAAAATAATTACATTCTAAGCTTGCATTCATTCTCATAAAACTAACACATGAAAAATTACAAACTATTTTCTTCCATTAAAGTTGGCGATTTAGAACTAAAAAATCGAATTGTTATGGCACCAATGACGAGATGCCGCGCGATTAACAATGTTCCAAACGACATTATGGCTAATTATTACCAACAACGTTCAAGTGCTGGATTGATTATCACAGAAGGGACTTCGCCTTCTCCAAATGGTTTGGGTTATGCACGCATTCCAGGTATTTTCACTGAAGAACAAATCACAGCTTGGAAAAAGGTGACTTCTGCTGTACATGAAAGTGGAGGAAAAATTATCATTCAATTGATGCATACAGGTCGAATCAGCCATATTTTGAACATGGCGCATGATGCTCAAATCCTTGCTCCTTCTGCCATCAAAGCAGCAGGTCAAATGTGGACAGACACAAAAGGTTTGCAAGATTATCCTGTTCCTCAAGAAATGACTTCCGAGGATATTATTTTGACTAAAGCTGAATATGTTAAAGCTGCAAAAAATGCGATAGAAGCAGGCTTTGACGGCGTTGAACTTCATGGTGCAAATGGCTATTTATTGGAAGAGTTTTTATCGCCAATTAGCAATAAACGCACTGATAAATACGATGGAAACATAGAAAATCGTTGCCGATTTGTAATTGAAGTGGCAAGGGAAGTTGCTAATGAAATTGGAAAAGGTAAAACGGGAATTCGCTTGTCTCCTTATGGAATTGCAGGCGATATGCCCAACTACCATGAAATTGATGCAACTTATGATTACCTGACTAAAGAACTGAACAAGCTAGACATCGCTTACATTCATTTAGTGGATCATTTTTCGATGGGAGCGCCAGTTGTTCCATTAGAAACCTTGAAATTAATTCGTAAAAACTTTAAGAATACTTTAATTATTTGCGGAGGTTACGACAAAGAAAGTGCTGAAAATGAACTTGAAACAGGAATGTTTGAATTGATTGGTTTTGGAAGACCTTTCATTAATAATCCCGATTTAGTTGAAAGATTTAAATACAATCAGGAATTGTCGCAAAATCTTAAAACGGATTTATTCTATTCTGCAGATGAAGCTAGATACACGGATTATCCAAGTTTCAAATCGCCCACACTGCTAGGTTCAACGGGTAAATCAATATAAACAAGTAATTAAATAAACAATTAATTAACCAATTTCCAGCTTTCTTTTTAGCGTTTTTGGAAGCATTTTAGGTGTGTGAAATTTACAAATCACCAACATCAAATTGTAATGATTTTGGTTCTAATTGACTCCAACTTTGTGCTGTTGCAACAATTCAGTTACATCGAAAAAAATTCAAAATGAAAAACAATTCAGAATTACAAGCAGACGTTCAAAATGCGATTAAATGGGAACCATTGTTACACGCAGCAGAGATTGGTGTGACAGCCAAAGACGGTGTCGTTTCATTGACAGGTTTTGTGGACAACTATGCGAAAAAAATGGAAGCTGAAAATGCAGCAAAAAGAGTAATTGGTGTAAAAGCAATTGTTGAAGAAATCCAAGTTAGATTCCACAATTCATTTACAAAAACAGATGAAGAGATTGCACACGAAGTTTTGACAGGATTGAAAAACAATTGGTCAGTTCCTCATGACAAGTTGAAAGTGAAAGTAGAAGCTGGTTGGGTGACTTTAGATGGTGAATTGCCTTGGAATTATCAAAAAGAAGCGGCAAAA
>RFNX01000230.1 GCA_009926905.1 Flavobacteriales bacterium | reverse complement strand
AACTTCGAAAGTTGAAAAACAAAGGGTGGATGAGATAATTGATCTGAATTTTCGTTCACCAAAGGTTTTTGTTTTGCAATTAATGAATCGTTCAAATACAATGCTATTTCGTCGCAATTGCTGTAAACAGTTAAGTTCAAAGGTGAAAATTCATTCCAATAACTGGCGATTTTGACCATCGGTCCTTGAAAAAGATTTCCTTTTTTTTGTTTTGGACTTCGTTGACTTTGGTAAAAATAAAAAGCAAATTTCGGGATTCTGAAAATATCCGAAATCCCTGAACTTTCAATATCAGGACTGTAGCCTCTCGTGTAATCAAACTGTAGCCAATTCGCTTCTCCGATGGTGTTTTTTCCTTTTCGATTCGAGTTGGAAGCTTCTTGAAAATTAGTGGCTTGTTGCAACAATCTTTTTTCTCCAAAAGCACGTAATTGACGCGAAGTTCGTTCTTCTTCTTTGAGGTTCGAAAACTCCTTTTGATTGAAACCTGCATTTTGCGCGTAATATTCCCAATCGCCATATTCTGCAATGAAAATTTTCCGATTTCCTTTTTCGTATTTTGTCCAATAATCGGGCGCTTTTCCATGTTGACGAGCTGGAATGTATAGGTCATAAGAAGTGTCATCCATCCAACCTGTTGAAATTGAATTGGGTAATTCTTCGTCCAAAATAGCATTCATTTTTTGCATATAATCGCTGGACATTTCAGATTCATTTAAAGAATTTTCCCAAAAAATAATCGACGGATGATTGCGGTCGCGGTGCAATAAATCTCGTAGGTTCTGATAAGAATTTTCTTGAAAAACACTATCTCCAAAAAATTGCCAACCGGGAATCGAATTCATTACTAAAATACCCAATTCGTCACAAGCATTTAAAAAAGATTCGGCTTGTGGATAATGAGAAAGACGTACAAAATTAAAACCCGCTTCCTTGATTTTATAAGCATCTCGGTAATTTGCTTCGTCAGAAATGGTGTTGCCCACATACGGATATTCTTGGTGACGATTCGTTCCCGAAATGTAGATTTTTTCATCGTTTAAGTAAAAGCCATCTGCTTTCAATTCCGACTTTTTAAAGCCAACTTTTATGGTTTCCTCGTCTAAAATTTGGTCTCCATCAATCACTGAAACTTTCAGCGTATATAATTTTGGATCATTGATGTTCCACAACTGCGGATTTTGAATTTGGTAAGGAATGCTTATTTCAGTTGTTAGATTGTTTTGTAAAACAAAGTCTTTGGAAGTAAAAACAAATTTCTCTTTAGAATCGTTAGAAAATTCAATTTTTGCCACAACATTTTTAGCCGTTTGAAATTCATTTTTCAAGTGAACTTTAACCGTTCCCACTGCTTTTTCTTTCGAAATATTCGCTATTTGAAAATTGATTCCTCCACCTGATAAAACGTTCGCTTCAACCGCATCCGTAATGTACACACGTTTTGTTTTTAGCAAATAAACATTTCTGTAAATGCCATTGAAATAGTTAAAATCGAGCGTTTCAATTGGTTTTCCCGGCGGAATTTGAGGATTGTATTCATTCGAAACTTCGATTGAAAGCACATTTTTATTAGGCAAAAGCAATTTTTCATTTAGTTCAACAGTAAAAGGTAAATATCCTCCTTCATGTGTCTCAATTTTTTCTCCATTCAAAAAAACTGTTGCCATTTGCATCACGCCTTCAAAATACAAAAAAGCCTTTTCATCTGCTTTTAGGTCCAAACTAAACTCTTTTTTATAATAGGATTTTCCAACGTACTGTTTGGCGATAACTTTGTCTTCCAACAAAATAGAATGAGGCAATTGAACGCGTTCCCAACCAGTATCTAAACTTTTGTCTCTAGTGAAAAACCAATCCTTACCAAAATTAATTTTAGTTCGAATTTGCGCTTGATATTTCTGAAAAAACAAAAAACCAAAGAGTAAAAAAGTAAGAATTTTGTTTAAATTTTTCCTATTCATGGCTTATTCTTTAAAAGCATCCAATGCCATCGAAGGTTGACCATTTGCTCTCCAAGCACTCAATTGATAGCCCGACCACGATTTTGCGCCTTCTGGTTCCCAATAAATCACACCAAGTCCTTTTTCATTCGGAACAGCGTGAACTTTAGCTAACACAGCGGTTAACATGTTAAAGGTATTTTCTTCAAGGGTAAAATCTCCACCCACTTCTACCAACATGACAGGTTTATTGTAACGCGAAACCATGTCGTTTAAATTATTTCCTAAAGCATTGATTGTTGCAGTATAATCGCTTTGTATCCAATAGGGATAATAGGATGCACCAATAATATCGAACTTCGCACCCAAATTACTTATGCCATCAAAAAACCAACGAAAACGTGCGTTATCATGCCCTTTATCAATGTGAACAATGACCTTAATTGCAGGATTCACAGCTTTTGTGGCCTCGTAACCACTGTTTATTAACTGCACCAAATTTCCAAAATTGTTTCCAGAATTACTTCCATCTGGCCATAGCATTCCTCCAGGAATTTCATTGCCAATTTGCACCCAATTTGGTAAAACATGCGCTGTAGCTAAAGCAGTCAGAACGTCGAATGTATGGTTGTAAACATGTTGTTTTAACGTTGGAAAATCAGCGCCAGCCCATGCTGCAGGTTTTGTTTGTTGACCTGGATCAGCCCAAGAATCTGAATAATGAAAATCAATCATTACGCGCATTCCTAAACTTTTTGCGCGAACAGCCAACGCAACCGTTTCATCTTTACTGCAATGTCCATTTATTGGATGACTGGAAGGATCTACCCAAACTCTCAAACGAACGGTGTTGATTCCTCGAGCTTTCAGTAATGTCAAACAATCCTTTTCAGTTCCATCTGTATCGTAAAATTTGTAACCGCTCGCTTCCATTTGCGGCAACCAACTGATGTCAGCTCCTCGCACAAAACTTGAATCAATTGTTGGAAGAGGCGGTTTTTCTACGGTTGGTTTACTACATGCAGGTAAATAAAGTAGTGTACAACACGCTAATAACCAAAAGAATAATCGAATATTTGTTTTCATATTAAATCAATTTTGAAAGTTGTTTTATGTATATAGATTTCATCTTTTTTCAAAAAAGTCGAAGGGAAATGAGGTATATTTGGTGCATTTTGAAAATGCTCTGTTTCAAAACAAATACCACTTTTGGAATGATAGTTTACGTTTTCATTTCCTTGAATCTGTCCAAAACAATTGCCACCAATATAAACGTGTAATCCATGCTGATTCGTAAAAACGGAAAGCGAAAGTCCACTTTTTTCACTTCTCAAAATTGCCGCTGGAACTTCAGTTGAATCATTTAAAACAAAAGTATCGTCCATCGAATCAGGTATAATTTTAGTTTCACAGAAATCAAAAGGATGATTCGCTAAATCAGTAAATTTTCCTGTTGGCAGATTGTCTTCATCTGTTTCCAAAAGCTGATTTGAATTGATTTTTAAGGTTTGATTTCTCAAGTCAGAATCGTGTCCATCTAAGTTAAAATACGAGTGTTGTGTCAAATTCACAATCGTATCTTTTGAAGAAGAGCTTCGCATAAACACTTCAATTTCATTTGCTTCTGTCAGAGTATAAGTAACATCAGTCAACAATTCTCCAGGATAATTTTCTTCCAAGTCTTGACTTTTATAACGGAAAGTAATCGATGGATTCTCATTATTATTTACTGCTACTACTCCCCAGAAAGCACTTGCAAAACTTGAATTTCCACCGTGTAAATGATGCGTTTTCCAATTGGAATTCAGTTTTATTTTTTCCCATTTAAATTGAATGTTGCATTTCGAATTCTACCTGTACCTTCCAACGATAGCTCCAAAATAAGGCGGACTTGGCAATTGAACGATTTTTCATACGATTGCACATTTGGAAAACCCAAGGCAATATCGATTTTTTTACCGTTTGCTATCGGGATTTTAATGGAAGTAATACTTGCTCCAAAATTTGTCACTGACAATTCTAAACCATTGCCATTCTTCAAAGTAAAACAAAATGCTTGCCTTCCATTTTCAAGAAAACCAAAGGATTTTACTGTTATTGAAGAACTTAGAACGTCATTTTGCATAGGTGAGCTTAAGATTTGGTTTAACAAAAATAAGAAATTCAGAACCTGACCATACTAGTACCTACCAGTTTTTCGTATCTTGCCACCAGTTTTGAGATCTTTCGAATTACCTAGATTTTTATTTATGTCAATATATGTAAGGAGATATAAAATAAAAAGTCCCGCAGAAAATGGAGAAAACGCAGATTTTTATAATAATTGAAATTAAAAAACTAATAAGAATTGAATTTTCAGCGTCTTTATTTTACTCTGCGGGAAAAAAATCAACAAAATTTAGTTTGTTGATCTTATAGAAAACATTTGAAAAATAAAACGATGAAACTCATTCAACTTCAAGCTCAATCTTCACTTCCA
Organism: Flavobacteriales bacterium; assembly: GCA_009926905.1. GTDB lineage: Bacteria > Bacteroidota > Bacteroidia > Flavobacteriales_D > Crocinitomicaceae > UBA952. The sequence continues at coordinate 2,015 of RFNX01000230.1, read as the reverse complement.
AAATACAAGCAAATTGTGCGTTCCATTGAAATTGCGATTCAAGAAAAACGATTGCAAAAAAACGATCATTTGCCTTCCATCAATAAAATCAGTTTGGAACATGGTATTTCACGCGATACCGTTTTGTTAGCCTTTGACGAATTGAAAAAAAGGGGAATTGTTTATTCTAGGTTGGGAAAAGGGTATTTTGTGAAAAGCACTGAATCCCAAGTAGAAATGCGTATTTTCTTGCTTTTCGACGAGTTAAATGCGTTCAAAGAAGAACTTTACTTATCCTTTTTAGAACAAATTGGCAACAAGGCTCAAGTAGATATTTTCTTTCATCATTTCAATGAAAATCTATTCCAGAAAATGGTCAATGATAGCAATGGTAATTATTCAAAATACATTATTATGCCTTCCAATTTGAAGCAAGTTAGTAGCTGTATCAAGCAATTGCCACGCGAGGATGTGTATATTTTGGATCAAACGAACGAACAATTAAAAGAGCTACCTTCAGTTCATCAGCACTTTGAAAAGGATATTTTTAGAGCTCTGGAAAAAGGAATGCACTTGTTGCAAAAATACAATCGGTTCATTTTGATTTTCCCAGGAGAAAAAGAGCCTGAAGGAATGGTGATTGGCTTTCGAACTTTTTGCGAAAAACACCAATTGAACTATGAAATCATTCCAAATTTTGACACTAAAACCATTGAAAAAGGTGCTGTTTTCGTGATTCCATCTGATTTACATTTGGTTCAAGTCATCGAGCAAGGAAAATCGCAACAGTTGAATTTGGGAACCGATTATGGCATTATTTCCTTCAACGACATGCCATTGAAAAAAGTGGTTGAAAATGGAATTACGACCATTTCTACAGATTTCAAAAAAATGGGAACAACGCTTGCCAAAATGGTGCTTTCGAACGAAAAAAAACAAATTGAAAATCCTTCAGATTTGATCATTAGAAATTCATTATGAATTTAGTAAAAAATGCAATTAAGAAGTTTGAAATCAACCACTTTACGAAATCAATTCAGTTTTAGAATCTTCTTTGAATTGCTGGAAACCAATAGGATTTTGATTGGTTAAAACTTTCATACTATTTCTGAGTTCAGGTTCTTTTGAAAACGGGGCAATTAATAGAATTTGTCCAAAAAACAAGAGTTTCAAATAGTATTCACTAATCAAATATGAAATTGAGACAATGGAAATTTAAGAAAAATTACTTTTTCAATTCTTTAAGAACCATATTTATGGAACCAGAATTGTTTGAGAATTTAGCTTCGTTTGGTAAGGATGAAACATTCAAATGCAATTCATTTTTCTCTTTTGGATTGAAGTTTAACCAAGATTTTCCATCTAGTCCCCAAGCCTTAAATTTAGTTTCATCTGCGCTTGGAAGCATGTGATGGATTGCGGTCACAGCAATGTCAACAATGCTAGGATATGAATTAATGATGGTACTATCAGGCGTTAATTCAGTATAAAAATACGAACCTGGATCATTGGCATTAATTTCCAACTTTGGTAAAAAGGAAGCGCTCGCAATCCACCAAACTTTTCTTTCTTGAATCGAATTTCCAGAATGATGCATCCCAGTTCCACCGTGATCAGTACTCGATAAAATCAACCAATTTTCTTTTGAGTATTGCGGTCTGCTTTTGAGTGTTTTCATCAATTCGCCAATTTTTCGATCCACTTCTTCAATCGCTTGAATGTATTTCGGATTATTTGGTTCAAAGCCTGTTGTATGTCCTGCGAAATCAACATCATTGAAATGAAGCATATAAATATCTTGTTCCGCAGCAGTAACTAATTTCGAAATTTGCGCCAAGCAATCATTATCACTTTTTCCGTTGATGCACACATCCCAATTTTTATTCTTTTTGGAAACTTTCAGCAACGATTTCCAACCAACAACGATCGCTGATTTTTTAGAGTTGTCATAATTTTTAATATGCTGCGGAAAAAATGGATATTGATCAAATTTATGTTTAGAAAACTTGTTGTCGTTTACGTTGTGTTTATTATCC
>RFNX01000459.1 GCA_009926905.1 Flavobacteriales bacterium | reverse complement strand
CATTAATAATTCAGTTTTTTGGCTCAGTTTCTTCTCTGCGGTATTAAAAAATTTCGTTAACTGGGACTCAACAGTTGAGTTTTCGTCAAATTTTTCGTTGTAAGGATCAATGTTTGGCTGCACAATTACAACTTCCATTGTTTCTCCTTTTAGGTCAGCTTTTAACAGCATTAAATAAGAAAGTACGATTGGAATTAAAATTGTTCCAGCAATCGCAATGTATAATTTGTTGCTTTTTGTTTTTTCTTTTTTGAAGTATGAACTTATTGCTTTGAACATTAAAACATTTACAATTGCTACCCAAGTTGTTCCACCTAAAACTCCAGTGAATTCGTACCATTGAATCCAATTGGTTCTGATCGAGAACATATCACCAAACGCCATCCACGGCCACGATAATTCCCAATTGAAATGCAAATATTCAAATGTTACCCAAATAGCGACAAAATAAAATGGACTGTATTTACTTTGAACGTGTTTTTTAGCGAAATGAAAAACCTGAAATGCCAAAGCCATCAGCAATGAATTGAATACGAATGCCAAAATTCCACCGACTTCTGTCGAATTCCAAATCCACCAAGAAGCTCCTAAATTGTAAATGAAAAAAGTGATGTAAGCATGAAGTAGCACATTAAAGCTGGATTTATTTTGATTCGAAATGTCATGTTCAACAAGCAACAAAGGAACCACGGCAATAAATACCAATGGGGTTAAACTTCCCGTATATGGAAAACTGATGACTAATAAAATTCCACTAACAATGGAAAGCAAATATCTTAATGAGCGTGAAAGCATTGTTTTTGTTTACGGTGTAAAAGTAATAAAATGATTTTTGAGGCTTAATTATTAATGTTTGATATTTGAAGACACTAATAATTAAAAGTTAGTTTGACATGTTTTTACAATTGCTGTTAAAATTCGAATCAAACGTTGACTTTCTTCTTTAAGTTCAGAAATTCGAATTTCACTAAAATTACTCGCTTCAATTAATTCCAGCCAATAGTAACATTCTCTAGCTTCTTTGGAAGCAATACTCATTTTAGCCACGAATTCTTTTTTGGAAATTCCAGCAGATGCTTCTATTACATTTGCTCCAATACTTGTTGCACTTCTGAAAAATTGTTTTGATAAAATAAACTCATTCCTTGACAATAAGTGTTTGTACAAATCAATTGATTTTAAAGCAAATTCAAAAGATTTTTGCTGAATTAGATTCTCTTTCATTTTGTGTTTTATTCTTTAAATTAATGAAATAGATCATTACAACCAAGTTTTCAAATCAAAAATCCAACATCAAAAATCAACAATCACAAAAAAAGGCCAACAATTTCTTGTCAGCCTTCTCAAAGTTTTGAACTTAAAATGTTATGCGTTCGCAGTTTCAATTGCTACAACTGAAACGAAAGAACGGTTGTCTTTTTTCTTGCGAAATTCAACTAAACCATCAGTTAATGCAAATAAAGTATGGTCTTTACCAATACCTACATTTGCTCCTGGATGATGTTGAGTTCCACGTTGACGAACAATAATATTTCCTGCAATTGCAGCTTGTCCACCGAAAATTTTCACACCTAAGCGTTTGCTATGTGACTCACGACCGTTTTTTGAACTACCGACTCCTTTTTTGTGTGCCATCGTTGTAAATTTTATTCCTTAATTGGAAGGTTAATTATGCTTTAATATCTGTAATTGTAATCGCCGTAAATTGCTGACGGTGACCATTTCTCTTTTTGTAACCTTTTCTACGTTTCTTTTTGAAAACGATAACCTTGTCACCTTTAACATGGTCGTTTACTTCTGCGGTGATTTTTGCACCGTCTATAGCTGGGGCGCCAATAGTGATTTTTCCATCGTTGTCTATCAATAACACACGGTCAAATTCGATTTTTGAACCAGTGTTAGAAGCTAAACGATGTACAAAAATCTTTTGGTCTTTTTGCACTTTAAACTGCTGCCCTGCTATCTCTACAATTGCGTACATAATAGCTTGTTTTTAAATATTAATTTCTAAAATTAGGAGGGCAAAGATAGAATTTTATTCGTTAAGGACAAATTATTCACAAACTTTTCTTCGTATTTATTAGTAGGTGACCATAATTCGCAGTTATAACTCCAGCTAAAACAACAAACATCGAAGCAATTTGCCCCCAACTTAAACTTTCTTTGAAGAAAAAACCAATGATCACAGCCACCACAGGAATGAAATAGGTAACACTACTTGCGAATAGCGCGGAAGACATACTTAAAATCCCATTAAATAAGAAAACTGCCATCGCCGTTCCAAAAATTGCTAGGATGGAAATGTAGCCTAAGCCTTCCAAAGCATGCTCGTTTTTTAAAATCACGGATGGTGTTCCAAAAATGAAAAAAGCAATCAATGCAGGAACGAAAACCATTAGAAAAGCTAAGGAAGTGATATCAACAGAAGAATAATGTTGCAATTTATTTTTAATGGTCGTCAAACTAACACCATAGAAAAAAGTAGCTAAAACAATTGCTAACACATGAAAAATACTCGCATTTAGTGAAACAGATTTTCCAGCGTTTATTAATAGAATGATTCCGATTGTTCCGATGATTGTTCCACCGACTTGAAAAGAAGTAATGCGCTGTTTGTAGATTACAAAGCCAATAATTATGGTAAAGATTGGTGTAAAACTATTTAACATTCCCGCAAAACCTGAAGAAATTCCTGTTTCTGCATAAGTAAATAAAAAGGCAGGAAAAAAATTGCCACAAAATCCCACTACTGAGAAAAACAATAAATCTTTAGTTGATTGTAATTTCCGAACCGCACGAATTGAAAATGGCAATAAAACTCCAGAAGCTATCAACATGCGTAATGCTCCCACTTGTGTCGATGAAAATATATCTCCACCATCAACGGTGAACATTCCCTTCTTCATTAATATAAAGGAGCTTCCCCAAATACAAGCAAGTGTAATTAGAAGCAACCAGCTTTTGGTAGTGTTTGACATGGGCGTAAAATTAACTGAAAACAAAGAACTGAGAACTGAAAGTGAAAAGTAAGATTCAGTTTACCCCCTTAACAAAGTGGTGAAGGGGTTCGCCGCGACGAATAAGGGGGATGACATATGTAATATTAAACTTAAACAAAAATCAAACAATGGACTTAGTTTAATCAAAAAACCGCAGACTTCGAGCGCCTCAGTTTGCGGTTAAATTTTGGGCTGAGGTTCTCGAATTGTGGACTGAGGTTCTCGAAGTCCACAATTCTTACCACTTTCTCCCACAATTGTGAAAAACTTTGATTTTATTAGTATTTATCAGATTTTTATTACTCAAAAAGAAACCTTTTTAGTTGCTTATCGTTACAAGTTATTAACAATTTAAAGTTTGGTGGTAAAAAGTGGTAAAATACCATTAATTTTACCCATTACAACGCTATGGCAGGATTAGTAGGAGAATTTGAAGTTAAACTGGACGAGAAAGGACGGTTTTTATTTCCTTCCGGATTACGGAAGCAGCTTTCTCCTGCTGCTCAGAAAGATTTTATGTTGAATAAAGGTTTTGAGGATTGTTTGACGCTTTATCCATTGACAGAATGGGAAAAATTGAGCACGAAACTTTCCAAATTAAATTTGTTCATCGAAAGAAATCGCTTGTTCTACCGCATGTTTCATCAAGGTGCTAAACAAATCACTTTGGACAACGCAGGTAGAGTACTTGTTCCTTCTACACACGTAGAAAGAGTCGGTTTAAAACAAGAAGTAATGTTGATTGCTTACAACGATCGCATTGAAATCTGGGATAAGTCCAAATACTTCGAGATGATCGAAGCGAACATGGCCAATTTCGCTGAGTTAGCGAATGAAGTAATGGGTGACTTAAACAATGGAGAATAATTTAGAATACCACGTTCCTGTACTACTAAAAGAATGTATTGAAGGATTAGCCATCAAGCCAAATGGGGTTTATGTGGACGTAACTTTCGGCGGTGGCGGTCATTCTAAAGTGATGCTCGAACACTTGAATGCCGAAGGAAAATTAATCGCTTTTGATCAAGATGCCGACGCCAACAAAAATCGCTTAGATGCACCAAATTTCTACTTCGTTGCTTCCAATTTCGCTTTCTTAAAAAATCATTTGAAGCTACTAAAAATCGACAAAATCGATGGTTTATTAGCTGACTTAGGTGTTTCTTCCCACCAATTTGATGCTGTACAACGTGGCTTTACGATTCGTGAGGATGCACCACTAGATATGCGCATGAATCAGTTTTTGCAACGTTCAGCATTTCATGTGGTAAATGAAGATTCAGAAGAACAATTGATTTTCATTTTCAGGTATTATGGTGAATTGACAAATGCACGCGCACTTGCTCAGGAGTTGATTCTAAAACGCGCAGATAAACCGATCAAAACAACCTTTGAATTAATGGAAGCACTAAGAAGATTTGCTCCAAAATTCAAAGACCACAAATTCTATGCGCAAGTTTTTCAAGCTATTCGTATTGAGGTAAACCAAGAATTAGAAGTGCTGAAACAAATGTTGGAACAAGCTTCAGAAGTGTTGGCTCCAGGCGGACGTTTAGTGGTGATGTCTTATCATTCTTTAGAAGATAGATTGGTTAAAAATTTCATGAAACGTGGCTCGTTTGACGGAGAAATTGAAAAGGATTTCTTTGGTAATGTTCAAAAACCATTGAGTGAAATCGTGCGCCATCCAATTGTGCCAAACGAAGAAGAAATTAAAAGAAATACGCGCGCGCGCAGTGCCAAATTAAGAATCGCAGAAAAAAATGGCTGAGAACGAATTTGATACTTATGAAAACGGGGTTGCTTCTGAAAAAGAAGGAACGAAAAAAGCACGTGCGAAAAAAACGAATGCGTTTACGCAAATATTAAATGGTGAATTCTTAACTAAAGAATTCGTTTTGAATAACTTAAACTATATTTTCTTTATTTTCTTTTTGTTGTTGGTCATCACAACAAAAGTGTATTACGGAAAGCAATTGGCAACAAAAATTAACGATACACAAAGAGATTTAGATCAACAATCGGCTGAATACATTGAAGCAAAATCAAAATTGGAATTCGAAACGCGCCGCTATAAATTGGTAAAACGCCTTGAAAAAAGAGAGCTAAAAGAAACGCAAAACGCAACCAAAGTAATACGAATCAAAAAAGTCACAAATGAGTAAGGATAAAGATTTTCTTCGATACCGTGCTTTTGCTATTTACTTTGTGTTTGTCGCAATAATGCTCGGTGTGATTTACAAAACAGTAGCACTACAACTAGAAGGTAAATCAAGTGTCTTCGATAAAACGGATGAAAAAATTCCAGTTCGAACAGTAAAGCGCTATCCAAGAATGGGAGAGATTTTGGACATCAATATGCTTCCATTGGTAACTTCAATTACATTTTATGACGTTCACATGGATCCAACAGTGGTTGACCAAGAAACATTTGATTCAGAAGTTTCTGATTTAGCACGCGGATTGAGCAGAATCTACCCTGAAAAAACAGCTCGCGAATACGAAAACAGAATTAGAAGCGCGCGACAAAATGGGGTGCGTTATTTATCAATCCGCAATCGAGTTACAAATGAGCAACGCAAACGTTTGAGAAAACTACCGATTTTCGAATTAGGACGAATGAAGGGTGGAATCATAGATACTGACGAAACGATTTTACGCAAAAAACCAAACGGTGGAATTCTTGAAAGAACATTAGGCTATTATCAGAGCAAAGAAGAATTCGGAAAAGAATTAAAAGTTGGAATAGAAGGAGCATTTATTGACTATTTAAAAGGTGAAGAAGGCGAAGAAATCGAGCAAAAATATTCAACAGGTTGGAAGAAAATCGGTCAAATTGTTAAAGATGCGGTTGAAGGGGCAGATGTTATTACCAGCTTCGATAAAGAAATTCAGGAAGTAGCGCATTCTGAGTTGGAAAGACAGTTACGAGATATGGGTGCTGATCACGGTTGTGTGATTTTAATGGATGTGAAAACAGGTTTTGTTAAAGCTATTTCAAATTTAGGACGACTAAAAAATGGGAATTATGCAGAATTTTATAACTATTCTATTGGTGAGTTAGAAACACCTGGGTCCACTTTCAAATTAGCATCAATTATGGCTGGTTTAGAAGATGAAAAATATAAAATCACTGATAAAGTTAATGCATTTGGCTCTTATACTTTCTCTAACGGAGTAAAAATGAAAGATTCTAATGATGGCTTAGGTTATGGAACAATTACTATAAAGCAAGCATTTGAAAAATCTTCAAACGTAATTGCTCAAATCACGAATCGTGCTTATAAAAATGAACCAGAGCGTTTCATCGAAAGATTGGAACAATTTGGATTAACCACGTCACTTGGTGTTTCCATAGAAGGTGAGCCTGAGCCTGATTTTCCAAGGCCAGGAAAAGGTCGTTGGTCTGCATTATCTATTCCTTGGATGTCAATTGGTTATGAATTAAGAATCACACCTCTACAAACACTTGCTTTCTACAACGCTGTAGCAAATAATGGAACTTTGGTTCAACCGCAATTTGTGAAAGAAATTCGTCGTTCTGGTCAAGTGATTAAAACCTTTAACCCTGTTGTTCTAAAACAAAAAATTTGCTCTCAAAGTACATTAAACGATGTTCAGGCTTGTTTGGAAGGTGTAATGAAAGAAGGAACGGGTAAAGATTTAAAAGGTGTTGAATTCGAAATTGCAGGGAAAACAGGTACTTCGAAATTGAGGAATAATAAAGGGTATGAAAAAGAAGAAAAAAACAGTGAATATCAAGCTTCTTTCGTAGGATACTTCCCAGCAAAAAATCCAATTTATTCGTGTATCGTAGTAATTTCTAGACCTAAAAAAGAAATTTACGGTGCTCGTGTTTCTGGAACAGTATTCGCCGCAATAGCTAATAAAATCTACGCATCTACTTTAAAATATCACAAAGCCATAAATGAAAAACCAATGCTCACAAGGTCTTTGCCCATTGTAAAAGTTGGAAATAAAAGAGACATCACTGCAGCCTTGAAATTATTAGGTGTCAATCAACAATTGAATTACGAAGGCGAATGGTTGTTTCCCGACACATTGAACGGTAAAGTGATGTTGGATAAAAAAACAATCAGTAAAGATTTTGTACCAAGTGTAACAGGAATGACTGCAAAAGATGCTGTTTTTATTCTTGAAAGCCGCGGACTGATTGTAAAAATTAAAGGATTTGGAAAAGTTGTAAAACAGTCAATTGCACCTGGCTCCTATTACGGAAAAGGGCAATTGATTAAAATAGAATTGAATTAGATGAACTTACTTTTAGATCTTCTCGCACCAGTAAATTACAAGCTTGTACAAGGAAACTTGGGGCAAGATGTGAATGAATTGGTTTTTGATTCTCGCAAAGCGAAAGCGCATTCTGTGTTTTTCGCAATCGTTGGAAGTGCCAATAATGGTCACAATTTCGTTCAATCGGTTTATGA
>RFNX01000206.1 GCA_009926905.1 Flavobacteriales bacterium | reverse complement strand
CTGAAAATCAAAAAACATTCATAGACATCAATGGAAATTACCACACTCAAAAAACAGGTGGATATTTTCATTATTTAAAAAATGGAAAATGGTTGGACATCCAACAAAATTTAAGTGAATCAACAAATCATCAAATTGGAATTTTTAATTCTGAATTACCAATTATCGTTGACAAAACAACAGGCCAAACAGCTGTTTTTCTTGAGAAAAATAAATCCAATGCGTTTAAATTTGGAAAAAAAGTTTCGATATCTTTCTTAAATGAAACCAATCAATTCATTCAAAATTTACCACAATTAGAAAACTCAAATTCAGAGTATAATTCAAACTTTCTAACTTTAAAGAATGTGTTTTCGGGAATTGACCGCGAGCAAATTATCAACTATTACAGCGTTAGAACAAATTATTTCATTCAATCGCCAATTTCTATTTCTGAAAATGCAAAGTTCGTTGAGTTAAAAGATGAAATTGAGTTAAACCCAAATTACAAAATTGACTATAACGAAGGTGAAATGTCAGAAAAAGGTTGGCATGGTTCTTTAAAAATCACCAATGAGAAAGGCGAAATTGTAGCAAATATAAGTCCAGCTCAGATTTTTGACTCTTACAGCTCTTCCAATAAAGACGAGGTTGGAAAACACATTATTCCAGGCTATTATTTTATTAAAAACACTAGCGATGGAATTGAATTAACGATTCGTTTTGATGCCAATTATTTGAAAAGAACAGATTTAGTTTACCCAGTTTACATTGACCCAACTGTTTCGAATACGTATGCCAATAACCAACGCGTTCAAGATAAAAACACACAATTTAACTCAAATTGCCAAGCTACTATGGCAGTAACTTTTCCAATAAGTTCTTTTTCTGTTTCTGGAACAAATACAGCGTGGAGAATGTGGGCAAAAGGATATATCGCAGCAACTTCTTCAACCACCTATTATGCTGATAAAGAAGAACAGCGATCACGAGTTGGAGCTAATGGGAATTGGACTGCAACGCAAGTTGGAACTGGAACAAACTTCAATGGTTCTAATTATAATTATACTCAAGCAAACAATGGTGTTTCCTATACTGTCAATAATTCAACGATTGCGAACGGCTGTTACAACAATCAAAATTCAATAACTTACACCTGGCAAGGCTATCAAACGTTTTATCCAATTAATGCGACTTCTGCTACAAACGTTTCAGGCTGTGCTTTCAATTATCAAGAATTAGTAACGAATACGTGGGTTGTAACAACAACTTATAACGCTGGAGCGACTGTTAACTCCGTTAATTCTCAGACTATCTGTGCCGGTCAGCAAACGACGGCAGTTACATTTAGTGGTACAGGAACGAGTTACAATTGGACAAATAACACAACTTCAATTGGTTTAGGTTCTAACGGCACAGGAACAATTGGAGCATTTACAGGAACGAATAATACAACTTTACCTATTTCTTCTACTATTACTGTAACTCCAATTTTGAATGGTTGTCCTGGAACACCGACCACATTCACGATTACCGTAAACCCAACACCAACAGTCACAAACCCTGGTAATCAAACGATTTGCACCGGACAATCAACTAGCACTGTAACATTTACAGGAACGGCAGGCGCTACTTTCAACTGGACTAACAACAACACAGGGATTGGTTTAGGAGCTAATGGAGTTGGTGATATTCCTTCCTTTGTTGGTATAAATTCAACAAATGCCCCAATTACCTCTTCAATTACAGTTTCTCCTGTTGTTGGTGCTTGCACAGGTACAAGTCAAACGTTTACCATAACCGTTTCACCGACACCAGCCGTAAACACAATTACTCCACAATCTATTTGTGCTGGTCAACAAACTTCTCCAATATCCTTCGGAGGAACGGCAGTAACCTATAATTGGATAAACGATAATACCACTATTGGTTTAGGAGGAAATGGTGCTGGAAATATAAGCGCTTTTACTGGAACAAATACTGGAACATCTGCAATATCAGGAACAATAACTGTAACACCTGTATCAGGTTCTTGCACTGGGACTTCTACAACATTCACAATAACTATCAATCCATCTGCATCAGTAACTAACCCAGGAAATCAAACAGTTTGTGTAGGTCAAACCACAACTTCTGTTACTTTCTTAGGAACATCAGGAGCAACATTTAATTGGATCAATGACAATACGACAACAGGATTAGGTGCCAATGGAATTGGAGACATCCCTTCCTTTACAGCAACCAATACAACTTCATCCGCGATAACATCTACAATTACTGTAACACCCACTTTAGGTACATGTAACGGTAGTCCAATAACATTTACGATTACAGTTAATCCTCTACCTACAGTTGCAGCTGTTATATCTCAAACGATTTGTGTTGGTACACAAACAACAGCTATTGCATTTGGCGGAACAGCTACAACTTTTAACTGGATAAATAATAACATTGCAATAGGCCTTGGAGCAAATGGAATTGGGAACATTGCCGCTTTTACTGGAGCAAATACTACAACATCTGCAATAACTGGAACAATTATTGTCACACCAAGTACGAGTCTATGTACAGGTAATCCTGAAACTTTTACTATTACTGTTACACCTTTGATATCCCCAATTTTCACACAATTAGGTCCATATTGTCAAAATGCAACACCGGGAACATTGCCTACAAGTTCAACCAATTCACCTTCAATTACTGGAATTTGGTCACCCGCTACTATTAGTACTTCGACGGTAGGAACACAAAATTACTCTTTCACACCAAATGTTGGACAATGTGCTTCTACAGCAACAATGAGTATTAATATCACTCAACTAATTACACCAACCTTCACTCAATTAGGTCCATATTGCCAAAATGCAGCGGGAGTAACCTTACCAATAACTTCAACAAATTCACCTTCGATTACAGGAACTTGGTCGTCAGCAGCAATAACGACTACAACTGCTGGAAATGCAACTTATACTTTTACTCCAGCAGCCAATCAATGTGCAGGAACAACAACAATGACAGTATTGATAAATGTTCTACCCACTGTTACTATTAATTCACAAACTATTTGTGCTGGTCAAAGTGCCGTATTAGTTCCCACAGTAAATCCATCTGGAGGAACGTATTTATGGTCAAATAGTCAAACAACTTCTTCAATAACCGTGACTCCAAATGCTACTACGACATATTCTGTACTTTATGTACTAAATTCTTGTAACGCTTCAGCAAGTGCAACTGTCACCATAAATCCAATCATCAATCCAAATTTTACGGCATTAGGTCCCTATTGTCAAAATACAACACCAGGTCAATTTGTCAATACTTCTACAAATGGAATAAGTGGAACATGGAATCCAATTGTAATTTCAACAACAACACCAGGAAATCAAATTTATACATTTACACCCACAGCTGGTGTTTGCGCGTCAACGGCAACAATGACCGTTGTAACAACTCCTTTGATTGTTCCAACTTTTAATCCAATTGGACAACTTTGTCAAAATACAACTGCACCTTTTCTTCCGTTAACATCCACTAATTCTCCTGCAATCAATGGAAGTTGGTCGCCTGCTATAATTTCAACCGCAACATTAGGGTCAACTTCATATACTTTTACTCCAACAGCTGGTCAATGTGCAAACATAGCTTCCATGGACATTTTCGTAGGAGTTTCTCCTTCACCAGATATCAATACTAATTTAACACAAGGTTGTATGCCATTAAATGTTAGTTTGAGCAGTTTAAATGTCCCTAATGCAAATTACACTTGGAGTTCGAACGGAGTCAATATCGGCACAGGAGCATCATTAAATACTGTATTTACAAGTGCTGGTTGCTACGACATTTCATTAAATGTAAATATTAACGGTTGTATTTCAGATACGACAATTGTTGATTTTATTTGTGTTCAAAACATTCCAAATGCAGCTTTTACAGTTTCACCAAATGAAATAACGGATAACAACCAACAGATTCAATTTTATAATAATTCCACAGATGCCACAATATATCAATGGTACTTTGGTGATGGGGATTCCTCAAATGTAGAAGATCCAAATCATTCTTATTCGAATATTGTGAATAATATTCAAACAACACTCATTGCATCAAGTTCATTTGGATGTTCAAGTACAGCAACGGTTATTATACCAGTTAAAGAC
>RFNX01000130.1 GCA_009926905.1 Flavobacteriales bacterium | reverse complement strand
ATTTATTACGTAAATGATGCCCCGCATATTGGGCATGCTTACACGACTGTTGCAGGCGACGTCATGACCCGGTGGCATCGATTAGCTGGCGAAGATGTTTGGTTTTTAACGGGAACAGACGAACATGGGCAAAAGGTATTACGCACGGCAGAAGCTAATGATGTTAAGCCTCAAGAATGGGCCGACAGATTAGTTGCCGATGCTTGGTTGCCAGTTCTAGATGTCATCGATGCAGCCAACGATGATTTCATTAGAACAACACAAGAACGCCACACTAAGCGGGTTCAAAGATTTTTGTCGCAATTGAAAGATGCAGGACACATTTACGAAGGCGCTTACGAAGGACCTTACTGCGTAGGTTGCGAAGAATTTAAACTTCCAGGTGATCTAATCGACGGTGCTGGAGACGAGAAACTTTGCCCAATCCACTCCAAACCAGTTGAGCAAGTTAGTGAAACAAATTACTTCTTTAAACTTTCGGCATACACAGATGCTTTGATTCATCATTATGAAGCTAACCCCCAAGCTATTCGTCCAGAGTCTGCATACAACGAAGTTATGTCGTTCTTGCGCTCTGGGCTTCAGGATTTATCAATTTCGCGCTCCACATTCGACTGGGGAATTGAAGTCCCTTGGGATCCATCACAGGTTGTTTACGTTTGGTTTGATGCACTCCTTAATTACGCAACAGCAGTTGGTTTAGGTGATGAACCGGGTAGCGAAGGAGCAAAGAAGTTTGCCGAAACTTGGCCTGCAGACGTTCACTTAGTAGGTAAAGATATTCTGCGCTTTCATGCCGTGATCTGGCCGGCAATGTTGATGGCAGCCGACCTACCGCTTCCGAAGTGTGTGTTTGCGCATGGCTGGTTACTAGTTGGCGGCGAAAAGATGAGCAAGAGCAAGCTCACTGGAATCTCGCCACAAAGCATTGTGGACTTGATTGGCTCCGATGCATTTAGGTATTACTTCATGCGGGCAATCATCTTTGGACAAGATGGCTCGTTCTCTTGGGAAGATTTAGTTGCGCGTTACACATCGGAACTTGCTAACGGACTTGGTAACTTAGCAAGTCGAGTGCAAGCAATGGTTGTGAAGAATTTTGACGGATTGCTTCCTGCGCCCGGGGAACTCACACCCGCGGAACAAGTATTGACTGAACTTTTGACAAAAACTTCAGCGCAGGCTGACGTTTCCATCCGAGCTTTTGATTTCCAAACAGGAATCGTTGCCGTCAAAGAATTTATTGACGCTGTAAATCTTTATGTGACCGAACAAGAACCTTGGACTTTGGCAAAGCAGGAAGATGCCGAAAGTCGCTTGCGTCTGGCAACGATTCTCTACACAGTTTGCGAAGCGTTGCGGGCTATTTCAGTTTTGTATTCACCGATCATGCCAAAGAGTATGGCCGCACTATGGAGTGACATCGGTGCCGCGGAGTCTGGCATCGAACGATCATTTGCCAACGTGTCTATTTGGGGACAGTTAAAGCCAGGTGTAATGATCACGAAAAGCGAATCGCTATTCCCAAGAATCGAAGAGCCAGAAACTATCTAAGTCTCGTAGATCAAGGACCGCGAAGCGTGTCTTTCACTAGGTTTGCAAACACATCTCCACCGGTTTTCGTCAAATGCACGCCATCGGGTGCGAAGTATTTCTTTTTTCCCTTTGAAACTGCATTCCAGTCAGCTAAGCG
>RFNX01000188.1 GCA_009926905.1 Flavobacteriales bacterium | reverse complement strand
AACCATTTCAGGCTATATAACTGACGAAAGATCAGGCGAAAAATTAATTGGTGCAACGATTTTGGATACCGTTTCCAAAAAAGGTGCAGCCACCAACGAATATGGTTTCTATAGTTTAACCGTTCCAAAAAATAAAGCGGTACTTCGTATTTCTTATTTCGGTTTGCAAACACTTTTTGTTGTTTTGGCAGAAGATGTAAATGACCTAAATGTTTCATTGGTTTCTAAAGTGAAAGAAATTGAAGAAGTGGTTATCAACGGAAAACGTCAAATTGAAAGCTCAAATTCTGGAACTATCGAATTACAGATGGATAAATTGGATAAATTGCCGATGATTTTTGGTGAAAAAGACATCTTGCGTGTATTGCAATTATTGCCCGGAATCAAATCTGGTGGTGAGGCATCTAGCGGAATTTATGTGCGAGGCGGTGGACCTGACCAAAACTTGATTTTATTAGACGGCGTACCGATTTACAACGCTTCTCACTTATTCGGATTTTTCTCGACTTTTAATTCCGACGCAATTTCAAACGTCACGATGATTAAAGGTGGATTTCCTGCGCGTTATGGCGGTCGAGCTTCTTCGGTGTTGGACATGCGCATGAAGGAAGGAAACATGAAAGGCTTCAACGTCGAAGGTTCAATTGGCGTAATTGCCAGCCGTTTGTTGGTGGAAGGACCGATTAAAAAAGACAAAACTTCCTTTTGTGTGAGCGCAAGAAGAACTTACATCGATGCCCTTTTTCGTCCGTTTTTAATCGCTGCAGAAGGAGTGGATGCAGGTTATTTCTTCCATGATTTCAATGCAAAAATTCAACATAAAATCAATGATAAACATCACTTATACATCAGTGGTTATTTTGGTTTAGATAAAATCTTTGTGAAGGACAAAGCCACTACTTATTACGATCCTGATGGAACTGCTCGAACAAATCGAGTTACCTCCAAGTTGCAATGGGGAAATTCAATTGGTTCTGTTCGTTGGAATTATAAAATCAACCCGAAATTGTTTTTAAATACGACTGGAACTTTCTCCAGTTACAACTTTAAAATTGGCTTTGAAGACGAAACAAAAATCAACTATACGGACGGCACAAAAGGCCTGGAAAAATATGCATTTGGTTATGATTCAGGGATTTTAGATTGGGGATTGAAATCAGATTTTACGTTTATTCCAAATCCCGACCACAA
>RFNX01000470.1 GCA_009926905.1 Flavobacteriales bacterium | reverse complement strand
TAATAATAAAAACCTATATATTAATCAAATAAATGATTAAAATATAAATTTATTGTGTTTATTCATGAAAACAATTAGCTTTGTAATGTCATTGCAAAAATTGTAAAGGACATGGCGAGTGACTAGTTCATCCAACCGGATTGCCTAAAGTTGCGTACCTCACTTACGAAGTAGGGTTTTTTTATGCCTTTTTGAATTTTTACTTTCAAACCAATGCTCACCCACCTCCAAAAAACCCAAATCCTTCAATCCGAAATTCTTTCAAAGAATGGAAGTTATGCGGATGAAATGAAAGCAGCTTATCACGATTTACCAGAATTATAGTATTCACAAATGGAGTTGTAAGGTTTTTAATCATTACTAAGTTGAAAAGAAGTGCAATAAATTATTATTCAAAACATTACTTTTCTACTTTTGTGGTACTAAACATCTTAATATTATGAAAAAGTCTATTCTTCCCTTATTTTTTGCAGGTGCTTCCATCGCACTTTTTGCATTTCGTTCTGAGTTAACATCTACGAATAACATTCATAAAAGTCCTTTAAATGGTGGTGGTGCTGCGGCAGGAAAAACAGGCGCTCCTGGAGAAGCAAACTGTACTTCTTGTCATTCAGGATCGACTCAAAATGGTAGCGCAGAAAATATCCTTACAGTTTTAGACGCAAACAACAATCCAGTAACTTCCTATACACTTGGTGCGGCTTACACAGTGACATTAGGCTTGAGTTCAAACCCATCAAAAAAAGGTTTCCAAGCAACAGCTTTGAAAACATCTGACAATACCATGGCGGGTTCATTTACCGCAACTTCAGGCAATACTTTTGTAAACGGAAGTGCTAAAAAATATGCAAATCACACATCACAAAGTAACACTTCTGCAACAGCGTTGTGGACTTGGACTTGGACAGCTCCAGCGACAAATGTTGGTGATGTTAAATTTTATGTGGCTTCAAATAAAGCAAACGGTAACAATCAAGACAATGGAGATATGATTTATTTATCTCAGCATACAATTTCGGCTCCATCGAATGTTGGACTTGAAGAAAGCAATTTTAAACCTTCTTTCAAAGCGGCTTACAACGCAGAAACGAATAGCTTAAAATTGAATTATAAGTCGTTAAAAATCAATAAAGTAAATGTAAACGTTGTTGATTTATCAGGCAAGTCTGTTTTTCATAAATCATTAGGAGTTTCTGCAATCGGTGAAAACACAGAATTTGTTTCGTTTCCAAACGATTTACCAAAAGGATACTACGTTGTGAATGTATTTTTAAACAATACGGCAATGTCTGCAAAAGTGCTGGTTCAGTAAAAACGATATTCCGTACGAAAAGAAATAGCATACTGCTTAGGAATTGCGAACGGTAGAATTGCTAATTGCGAGCGGACGTATATTATGTTTAGGAAATTGCGAACGGTAGAATTGCTAATTGCTAACGGACTTACATTATGCTTAGGAATTGCGAACGGTAGAATTGCTAATTGCTAACGATTTCCCATTATGCTTAGGAATTGCGAACCAATCAGGATTCGGACTTCGGACTTCGAGAGCCTCAGTCCTCGAAACTCATTCCTCAAAATTCAGAAATTGATAATTATGCAAACGAAATACTTTGCGCAGAGCGCTAATAAAAAACTCGTTCGCAATTAGCAATTTTTAATTCGCAATTAATCCGTTTGCAATTCGCAATTTTTAATTTGCAATTATTAATCTCTGATTAAGAACTGATATTTATCGATGTTTTTCAAGGCGATGCTTGTTCCTCTCGCAACTGCGCGTAATGGATCTTCTGCAATGTGAACTGGTAATTTTGTTTTTGCTGAAATACGTTTGTCTAATCCACGCAACATTGAACCTCCACCTGCTAAGTAAATACCTGTTTTGTAAATGTCTGCTGATAATTCCGGTGGTGTCATTTCCAAAGCACTTAGTATCGCTTCTTCGATTTTAGAAATTGTTTTATCCAATGCATGTGCGACTTCCACGTAAGAAACCATGATTTCTTTTGGAATACCTGTCATTAAATCGCGACCACGAACTGCGAAATCTGCGGGTGGATCGTCTAATTCTGGTAAAGCTGCTCCCACTTCAATTTTAATTTGCTCTGCTGTGCGCTCACCAACCAAAATATTGTGTTGACGACGCATGTATTCTTCAATGTCGCTAGTGAAATCATCACCTGCAATACGAATTGATTTATCACAAACGATACCTCCTAATGCAATGACTGCAATCTCAGAAGTACCACCACCTATATCGATGATCATATTTCCCATTGGTTCTTCCACGTCGATACCAATACCAATAGCAGCTGCCATAGGCTCGTGAATCAAATACACTTCTTTTGCTCCTGCATGTTCTGCGGAGTCTCGAACGGCGCGTTTTTCCACCTCAGTAATCCCTGACGGAATACAAATTACCATTCTCAAAGTTGGGTTAAACAAACTTCTTCCCGGATTGATCATTTTAATCATTCCACGAATCATTTGTTCCGCACTTTGGAAATCGGCAATTACACCATCCTTCAACGGACGAACAGTTTCGATTAATTTATGGGTCTTACCGTGCATTTGTTGTGCCTTCTTCCCGATGGCTACAATTTTCCCAGTTTGGATATCTTTTGCAACGATTGACGGCTCATCAACCACCACTTTATCATTCCAAATGATAAGCGTGTTGGCCGTTCCAAGGTCAATTGCAATTTCTTGAGTTAAAAAGCTAAACAATCCCATTTTGAGTTCCCTCCTAATTATATTGTACGTTTATTCGCAGAACACGAAAAAAAGTTACAATTCTATGTAAATGTACTAAATTAATGTTTAAAATGACGAACACCTGTAAATACCATTTTCATGAAATGCTCGTTGCAGTAATCGATTGACAATTGATCTTTCACAGAACCTCCCGGTTGAATGACTGTATCAATTCCTTCGTTGTGCGCAATCTCCACGCAGTCTGGAAATGGGAAAAATGCATCACTCGCCATCACAGCACCCTTCAGCTCGAAGTTGAAAGATTTTGCTTTGTGAATCGCTTGGTTCAAAGCGTCCACACGTGAAGTTTGTCCGGTTCCACTTGCCAACAATTGACCGTTTTTAGCAAGGATAATGGTGTTGGATTTCGTGTGTTTCACCAATTTATTAGCGAAAATTAAATCTTCAATTTCTTGTTCGCTTGGTGCTAAATTGGTAATTGTTTGTAAATCTGCTGCTCTTTCCGACTTAGCATCGCGGTCTTGCATCAGAATTCCATTCAAAATCGAACGGTATTGAACAGCTGGAAGAACAGTTTCTTTTTGTACTAAAATGATTCTATTTTTCTTCGTTTTTAAGATTTCCAAAGCTGCTTCGCTGTATGCAGGAGCAATCAAAACTTCACAAAATAAATCGTTGATTAAGCTTGCAGTTTCTTCTTCAATGAATGCATTTGAAATTAAAATTCCTCCAAAAGCACTCACAGGATCTGCTGCCAAAGCTGTTTCGTAAGCTTCTTTAATTGTTGGACGTGTTGCAATTCCACACGCATTGTTATGTTTTAAAATCGCAAAAGTTGGCCCATCTGTTGTGAATTCTTGCATCAAAGCAACGGCTGCATCAACGTCTAATAAGTTATTGTAAGACAATTCTTTACCGTGTAATTTATCGAAAATCGCATCCAAATCACCGTAGAATTTCCCGCGTTGATGTGGATTTTCACCGTAGCGTAATGATTCGTTTTTTTCAACGCTAACTTTCAAATAAGGCGAATCGTTGTTTAAGAAATAGTTGTGAATCATCGTGTCGTAATGCGATGAAACGTGGAATGCTTCGCCGGCAAAGGTTCTTCGTTGTTCTATAGTCGTTGCGCCGTTTTGTGCTTTTAAAATTTCCAATAAAGAATCATATTGTTTCACTGAAGGAATAATTACTACATCATTGTAATTTTTCGCTGCTGCACGAATCAAAGAAATTCCACCGATGTCAATTTTCTCGATGATTGCCTCGTTACTTGCACCTAAAGCAACAGTTTCTTCAAACGGATACAAATCCACAATCACTAAATCGATTTGAGGAATGTCGTGCGTCGCCAGAGCTTCTTGATCTTCTGCTAAATCTCTTCTATTCAATATTCCACCGAAAATTTTTGGATGCAATGTTTTCACGCGACCGCCCAAAATTTCAGGAAAACTCGTCAGTGTTTCCACTGGCGTTACAGGAATGTTCAAACTTTCGATAAAGGCTTGTGTTCCTCCTGTGGAATAGATCGTTACGTTATTTGCATTCAACTCGCGAACAAGTTCTTCTAATCCGTCTTTGTAATAAACAGAAATTAATGCAGATTCAATGGTTTTTAAGGCGCTCATAAGATGGGAAATGAAGCGGCAAATTTACGGTTAATTTTACGTTTAATTAATGGATTTAAAGGAAAATTGGGAATTAATAATTGCAAACTTAAAATTGCAAGTTGTTAATTGCTAATTGCGAACATAACTTTGTTGAGCGCTCAGCGCATGGAATTCCATTTTCAAATTTTTTCATTCGCAACTTTAAGCATTATGGGAATCTGTTCGCAACTCGCAACTCCATGTTCGCAATTTTAAGCTGTTTAGATTTTCGTAATTTTACCCCGTGAAAACCATCTCCCCTTTCTTGCGAGTGACAGCCATATTATTTGTTTATTGGTTGATTTTGTTTGATTTTCAGCGCATCGTTTTTTCGTTGATGCATTTCGATGTTTTTACCAAAAGTGGCTGGGAATACATAGGCGTTTTCTTTTATTCCTTACGCTTGGATTTTGCGACGGCTGCTTTTCTTTCTGCAAGTTTGGTTTTGAGTTTTTTCGTGTTGTCACATGTTCACAATCGTTGGACGAAGTTGTTGTTTTATGTGCTTTTAGGCCTTGAAACGCTTTTTGTTTCTGTGTTACACAGCGCTGAAATCAATGCCTATTACGAATGGAACCACAAACTGACTTCGCGCGTTTTTATGCATTTATCGAATCCCGACGAAGTGATGCGAACGGCAGACATCAAGTCAACAATTTTGTTTTTTATCTTTTTGATTGTTGAATTAACCGTGGCATTTTTGATTTACAGAAGAATCTTGCACAAAAGAATCGGTCGTTTGAAATTTGAAAATTCGTGGTGGCGAACTAGTTTACTTACACTTACAACTGCTTTATTATTAGGCATCTCCTTGTTGTTGGCGCGTGGTGGCTGGCAGCAAATTCCCATTAATATTGACGCAGCGTATTATTCCAAAAATCAAAAGCTAAACGATTTATCTGTGAATTCGGCTTACTTTTTCGGTAACAGTTATTTCTTGTTTCTCAAAACAGATTTCAAGGATATTTTGCCAACTATTGCTCCGAAAGTAGCTGAAAAAACATCCAATTCGTTATTTACATTTGATCGGAATCACTCGAATTATGTGCTAGAAGATTCCAAACCGAACTTGGTTTTTGTGATTCTTGAAAGTTGGACTGCTAATGCAATTGGTTGTTTGAGTCACACAAAAGGCGCCACTCCAAACTTCGATCGATTGGCAAAAAATGGTGTTTTGTTTTCAAATATTTATGCTACAAATACGACTTCTGAAATTGGTAACACTTCAATTTTAGCTGGTTATCCTGGCATTCCAGAAGTGGCAATTTCGCTATATCCAGAAAAACATCGGAAAATAAAATCCATCAATCAAGTGCTGAAATCAAGTGGCTACACTTCTTCTTATTTGTTCAGTGGCGATTTGAAATACGGCAACATTCAAAGTTTCATTGTGGAACACGGTTTTGATAACATACTGGATGAAAATAACTTTCCTTCAGGTTTGAGTCGTGGAAAACTGAATTATTTCGACAAAGATTTGTATTCCTTTTTCTTGAATCAAATCAACGCTTCCAAAGAACCATTTATGCAATGCGCCTTTACTGGTAGTACACATCCACCTTACGATTACCCGAAAAAGGGCAAGCAAAAATTCTACGGTGCAGAAGCAAACTTTATGAATTCTTTGGTGTATGCCGACAAATGTTTAGGCGACTTTTTGAAAAAAGCCAAGCGCCAAAAATGGTATAAAAACACAATTTTCGTATTTGTTGCCGACCACAGTCACGGTTCTCCAGCGGTTGAAAAGCCCTACACGACTAGCTTTTTCAGAATTCCGATTTTGTTGTACGGTGAACCGATTCTAAAAGCTGCGCGAGGAAAAGTTGTTACAAATATTGGTTCCCAAGCCGACCTTGCCGCTACCTTGATGCATCAATTGCGTTTACCCAACGAACATTTTCCATTCAGTAAGGATTTGTTGAGTCCCAACGTGAAACAATTTGCTTTCCACGCAACGATTCGCGGCTATGGATTCATCGCTCCTGAAGGAAGTTTACTCTATAATTTCGATAGTAAAACATACGTTGAAAACACGGTTTCAAAACACAATTTCAAAAAAGCGAAGCTTCAAAGTGAATCGCTGTTTTTAAGTTATTTCAGGCATTTTGATGGGTTGGATAGGAAGAGAAAATGATTTCTCTATAATCTAATGATTTTTGTATTACGTCCTTTCAGGACTTTATCAGCGTGCTGCTTAGCTTCTCAGATGGACTGCGCCCATCTTTCAGATATTTCGTCCTTTCAGGACTTCAAAACACCAACTGTAGGAAATCAAATCCCACAAAAAAACCTCATCAAATTGCTTCAATGAGGTTTCAATATTTAAAACTTTAGTTGATTCTATCGGGAACACATGTAGCTCGCAGGCTCGTGAATTTCCGTTCTGAATATCACCAACTAACGTCGCTTCTATCCAGAACACATGTAGCTCGCAAGCTCGTGAATTTCCGTTCTGAATGTCACCAACTGACGTCGCTTCTATCCAGAACACATTTCACATCCATCTGGATCGTCCAATGAACATGCGATTGCTGCTTGTTGGTCTTCAATTAATTCTGCTGTTGGTTCAGCAGCAACTGTTTTTTCTACTGTGAATTTAATTGCATCTGTAGCTGCTTTCGTTCTCAAGTAGTACATTCCTGTTTTCAGACCTTTCTCCCAACCGTAGAAGTGCATTGAAGTCAATTTTCCAAAGTTTGCGTTTTCCATGAAAATGTTCAACGATTGACTTTGACAAATAAATGCTCCTCTGTCTGCTGCTTGCTCGATAATTGCTTTTTGAGAAATTTCCCAAGCAGTTTTGTAAAGGTCTTTTAGGTTTTGTGGAATTTCGTTGATGTTTTGAATCGAACCGTTTGCAGTCATGATTTTTTGACGCATGTCTTTGTTCCACAATCCAGCTTTCACCAAGTCTTTCAATAAATGTTTATTCACGATAATGAATTCACCAGACAATACACGACGTGTGTAAATGTTTGATGTGTACGGCTCGAAACATTCGTTATTTCCTAAGATTTGTGCTGTAGATGCTGTTGGCATTGGCGCTAACAACAATGAATTGCGAACTCCATATTTTTTCACTTCTTCTTTCAACAAGTTCCATTCCCAACGGTTTGTTGGTGTAACATTCCACATATCGTATTGGAAAATTCCTTTTGATACCGGAGAACCTTCATACGAAGCGTAAGGACCTAATTCTTTCGATAAATCTTTAGAAGCTGTCATTGCTGCGTAGTAAATCGTTTCGAAAACTTCTCTGTTCAACGCTTTTGCTTCTTCTGATTCAAAAGGCAATCCCAGGATTATGAACGCATCTGCCAATCCTTGTACTCCCAATCCAATTGGACGGTGGCGCAAGTTTGATTTTTTCGCTTCTGGAACAGGGTAAAAGTTTTCGTCAATGATTTTATTCAAATTCAACGTCGCTTGGTACGTTACTTCAAACAATTTATCGTGGTCGAATGTACCGTTTTCAGTTACGTATTTTGGCAATGCGATTGACGCTAAGTTACATACTGCGATTTCATCCGGCGCTGTATACTCGATGATTTCTGTACACAAGTTTGAAGACTTAATCGTACCTAAATTTTGTTGATTAGATTTAGAATTCGCAGCGTCTTTGTAAAGCATGTAAGGTGTTCCTGTTTCGATTTGTGATTCCAAAATTTTGAACCATAAATCTTGCGCTTTGATCGTTTTACGACCTTTTCCTTCCGCTTCGTATTTTGTGTAAAGTGCTTCAAATTCAGCACTGTGCGTGTCAGATAATCCTGGACATTCATGCGGACACATCAAGGTCCATTCTGCGTTTTCTTTCACGCGTTTCATGAATAAATCTGGAATCCATAAAGCGTAGAATAAGTCACGAGCACGTTGTTCTTCTTTTCCGTGGTTCTTTTTCAAATCCAAGAAATCGAAAACATCTGCATGCCAAGGCTCAATGTACATTGCAAAAGAACCTTTTCTTTTACCACCACCTTGGTCAACGTAACGCGCTGTATCATTGAATACACGTAACATTGGTACAATTCCGTTAGAAGTTCCGTTAGTCCCTTTGATGTAAGAGCCTGTTGCGCGAATATCGTGTAAAGCTAGTCCAATTCCGCCTGCTGATTGTGAAATTTGCGCACAAGATTTTAATGTGTCGTAGATTCCACCGATGCTATCCTTTTTCATTGTCAACAAGAAACAAGAAGACATTTGTGGTTTTGGTGTTCCTGAATTGAATAACGTTGGAGTTGCGTGTGTGAACCAACCGTCAGACATTAAATCGTATGTTTTAATCGCTGATTTAATATCGTTTTTGTGAATTCCTAATGAAACGCGCATCAACATTTGTTGTGGACGCTCAGCGATTTTACCATTCAATTTCATCAAGTATGAACGCGTTAACGTTTTGAATCCGAAATAATCGTATCTGAAATCGCGATCGTAGATAATGCTTGAATCTAATAATTCTTTGTTTTCTTGAATGATATTGTACACATCATCCGCTAATAAAGACGCTTTTTGTCCTGTTTTTGGATCGATGTAGTGGTACATATCGCTCATCACATCAGAAAACGTTTTTTTCGTTTCTTTATGTAAATTCGATACAGCTATCCGGGAAGCCAACAATGCGTAATCTGGATGATCAATCGTTTTTGCTGCTGCTACTTCTGCTGCAAGGTTATCTAAATCTGTTGTAGAAACTCCATCATAAATTCCTTCAATCACTTTCATCGCGACAGCTTCAGGCGAAACCAAAGGATCCAACCCGTAACACATCTTGATGATGCGTGCTGTGATTTTGTCAAATTTCACAGTCTCTTTTCTTCCGTCTCTTTTTACTACGTACATGTGTGTTTTTATAATTCAATTAAAAATCTTCGTCCAAACTGAATGTTTGGTTTTCTTTTCCTGCCAATACTCCTGCTTTTTGGTACTCTCCTACTCTTTTTTCGAAGAAGTTACTTTTTCCTTGTAATGAAATCATTTCCATGAAATCAAAAGGATTGGTAGCATTGTACTCTTTTTCATTTCCTAATTCCATCAACAATCTGTCGGCAACAAACTCGATGTATTGGCACATCAAATCGCTGTTCATTCCAATCAATTTCACTGGAATTGCATCTGCTACGAACTCTTTTTCGATTTCAACAGCGTTCATTATGATATCGCGTACTTGTTCTTTTGGCAATTTGTTCACTAAGTGTCTGGTGTACAACAAACAAGCAAAATCACAATGTAAACCTTCATCTCTTGAAATCAATTCATTTGAAAACGAAAGTCCTGGCATCAAGCCACGTTTTTTCAACCAGAAAATCGAACAAAATGAACCTGAAAAGAAAATTCCTTCTACTGCTGCAAACGCTACTAAACGCTCTGCATAAGTTCCTTTATCTATCCAACGCAACGCCCAATCTGCTTTTTTACGCACACAATCCAAAGTATCTATCGCATTAAACAAATGGTCTTTTTCAGCAGAATCCTTGATGTAAGTATCAATCAAAAGCGAATACGTTTCTGAGTGAATATTTTCCATTGCAATTTGGAATCCATAAAAGAATTTCGCTTCTGTGTACTGAACTTCAGAAAGGAAATGCTCTGCTAGATTTTCGTTAACAATGCCGTCAGATGCTGCAAAAAATGCCAAAACGTGTTTGATGAAATGGCGCTCATCGTCGTTTAATTTATTTTCCCAGTCGATTAAATCTGGTGACAAGTCAATTTCTTCAGCCGTCCAAAAACTTGCCTCTGCCTTTTTGTAGAAGCTCCAGATGTCATCTTTTTGAATTGGAAACAACACAAATCGATTGTTGTCTGGGGCTAATATCGGTTCTATTAAATCAGTCATTTTTCGTAATTTACGCAATTTTAATCTATTCCTTACAGGTGGCAACTTCGTCATTAAGCTTTGCTCACCTTTGCAAAATTTTACTTCTAAAATCTATTTTGTTTCCTCGCTTTTATGATTTTGAACGTGCGTTTCTGACGCGTTCAACCTTATTTTTGAGGCATACAAAATTTGTCAAAAAACACACTACTATCAATTAAAGAAATCAACATTAAGCCAATGTTATTAACACGGAATCTTTGAACCCTTTCACTGACAAACACTTCAGCGATTTTCAACATACAAATTAAAGATATGCACACTTTTATCTTTCTTTAGTGATAAATATTGATGTCAAAAACTAGCCAATTGTGATAAAAAATAATAAGCAAAATTGTTCAATAAAAGTATCTGAGAATTGCAAGTTTTTCATGTTAAATTTTTGACTGTTTTGAACACATCATTGTTACAAATAAAATAATTGAAGCAGGAA
>RFNX01000513.1 GCA_009926905.1 Flavobacteriales bacterium | reverse complement strand
GTATATCGAAGATGATTTTCGCATTTCCGAACGAGTAAAGGTGAATTTTGGTTTGCATCAAGGTTCATTTCTTACAAACGGCAAATTTTATAGCATTCCTCAACCACGTGTGAGTGCTAATTTCATGTTGGACGAAAAATCAAGTATCAAAGTCGGCGTTTCAAGAATGGCGCAATTTCTTCACTTACTTTCTAACACGGGTATTGGCTTACCAACCGATTTATGGGTGCCTGCAACAGACATCACAAAACCAGTTATCGCTGACCAAGTGAGTTTGTCTTACTACCGCGAATTGCCTAAAAACATGGTTTTTTCGGTTGAAACGTATTACAAAAAAATGAACAATCTGATTCAATACAAAGAAGGTGTAAGTTTCATTTCTGGTAGTCAAGATTGGCAAGAGAAAGTAACCGTTGGCAAAGGTTGGGCTTACGGCGCAGAGTTTTTTGTAGAAAAGAAAAAAGGGAAATATACGGGTTGGTTGGGCTACACGCTTAGCTGGACAGAACGCCAATTTGATGCCTTAAACTTTGGTAAAAAGTTCTTCTACCGTTACGATCGTCGCCATGATGTGAGCTTGGTTTTAAGTTATGATATCAATGAAAAATGGGACATTGGCGTTGTGTTCGTTTACGGAACTGGAAATGCCATGACCTTGGGAACACAAGTTTATTCTGCTGCACCAAACGATGCTTTTATGTCCAATTTCTACCAACCAACAGTTACCAACTTTGAGCAAATGAACGATTATCGTATGCCTGCCTATCACCGCATGGACGTTGGTGCCAATCGGAAGAAAATAAAGAAAAATGGTGTTTCTATTTTGTCTTTATCGATTTACAATGTTTACAACCGCCAAAATCCGTTTATGATTACGCGAGAAACAAACCAACAAGGAAAACCTGCTTTGATGCAAACATCCTTATTCCCCTTGATTCCATCTGTTAGTTGGAAATTCCAATTCGACTTTGAAAAAATGAAGCAAGAAAAACAAGCCAAACAACAAAATTTACCAAAATGAAAAAGTTAATCTTCCTTTCCATCAGCTTGATTTTATTCGGCGCATGTCAGAAAGAAATTGAATTTAAAGGCAACGCAAAAGCGAATGTTTTGGTGTTGAATGGCGTTGTAGAAAACGATTCTGTGTTCAGTGTTTTTTTAGAAAGAAGTTCATTTTTTCTAAGCAGTGAAGTGAGTGGAGCCAATGAAATTTCTTCAGGTGCTTTACTAAAAGTGACCAATTTAACTAGCGGTGAAGTTTTTACAATGACACAATCTACCGTTGGAAACAGGTATGATTTTCCATTCGTGACTGCGCCCAATACACGATTCAAGATTGAAGTTTCTCACCCAAGCTATCCAAGTATTTCTTCTGAAATGACGACCATATCAAAGGTGAATATTACTTCTGTGGACTCCGTTACTGTCATTAAAAATCAAGAAAACAGAATGAAAGTTAACTTTAAATGGAACGACCCAAGTGAAGAAAATTACTACATGGTGCGCATAAAACAAGCAGTATCTGCACCCGATTTTGAGTACACAGAATATTTATACATGGAAAGTACAGATCCTTCTATTGACAACAGCAATAACACAGACATTGATGGTTCAGTTTACCCAGTAAATTCTTACTTATTCGATGATAAAAAATTTAATGGTCAACAAAAAGAAATTGATTTTGTATGTAGTTATTACTATCCAAACAACGACCCTTTAAATCCTGTTACTGAAATAATTTCTTGTGAGCTAATTTCTATGAATAAAGAAACTTACTTGTATTATGTTTCCATGCAAGCAAATGTTGAAAGTGATTTCTTCAGCGAACCTGTAAAAGTGCTTTCAAACATTAAAAATGGTTTTGGGATTTTTGGAACATTGAATTATTCCGTGAAGAAGTTATAACATTTCGTTGAGGAATTCCGATAGCGGACTATGATTTTTGGTGGTGG
>RFNX01000205.1 GCA_009926905.1 Flavobacteriales bacterium | reverse complement strand
CGAATTTCCAAAAACGAAAGCAAAGCTGCCGACGCAGAACGCCAATCAACGAAATATTTCCAAACATTATTCATAAGCGAACACATAGGAGAAACGTTTGAAGGTACAATTTCTGGAATTGCAGAACACGGTATGTTTGTGAGAATGAATGAGAATCACTGCGAAGGTATGGTTCCAATGAACGAAATTTCTGGCAATCGATTCTATTTCGACCAAGATAAATTCCGAATTATGGGCGCGAGAACTCATAAAGAATTTAACTTCGGAGACCAGGTCACAGTTAAGATTACGCAAGTAAATCATAAGATAAGACAAATAGATTTAGAGTTGGTGGAGGTGAAATGAAATTATGAAAATAAGAAATAAGATTTCAAGACAATAAGGCCGCGGCAGATTCTTAATGATTTAAACTAATCTGATAACTCAAACTTTATTGGAATCGTAGTTCTAACGCTCACATTTTTACCATCGTTCTTCCCTGGATTCCATTTTGGCATGCTTCTCACTACTCGAATGGCTTCTCTACTGAATAATTCTGCATTTAGAACTCCCCTAAGCACTACAGGATTAGTAATCTCGCCATCAACTGTAACAATAAATTGAACGTATACTTTTCCTTCTATTCCTTGTTCTTTATAAACAGTTGGATAAATAATGTTCTTTTTTAAATAAACCAATAAACTTTCCATTCCGCCGGGAAACTCAGGCATTACTTCAGCGAAATTCAAAATAGTTTCTGGTTCTTTCTCATTAGATATAGAAGCAGTTTGATAAATAGAAGGTTTTCCAAGTACCGTTGAATAATCATCGCCTTCCCATATTTTTACACGTTCAGGCAAAGGTTCTGGTGGAACTATTCGTGGAAGAATTCGAGTGTCTTTGTATTTATCGGAAGTTTCATCTGAAACAAAAGAAGAAGAATTTTCATCATTAACTTTTGATTCATTTGGAATTATCTTACCAATTACAGTGGAGTCATTCATTTTAACGAATTTCTCCACACCCACTTTCGTATACACTTTTATTGCATCTTGATTGTTTGTGGATTCGCAAGAAGAAAACACACTCGAACAAACAATTGCCAAAATTAAAAAAGCATTGGAACGGTATTTTGGAGCACGCAATACTTCCATCAACACAGGAATATCGGCTTCTTTCATTTCAAATTCGTTCCCTTTCATTCTTCCACAAACGCGCTCATTCGAACGATCGAGTAAATACGTAATGATTTCTGCACGATTTTTTTGAGTGAAATCAATCACGCTTTTATTACACAAATCGCAATGTCTGGAATCAATTCCGACTTTCATGTTGTCCCAATTTTCAAGACAAGGTTCTTTGATAATCACTTTCATAAACGACTTTTCAGTTTAGCGTAAAATTTATCGGAATCGTCATGTACTGCGAAACGGAATGCCCATCATTCTTTGCTGCTTTCCATCTTGGCATATTTTGAATTACTCGAATGGCTTCTTGTTCCAAGCCTTTTCCGTTGGGGACACCTTTCAGAATCTCAAATTTTTCCAAATCTCCATTTGTGTTTACCACAAAACGTACAATCACTTTTCCTTCGATGCCGTTTTCTTTTTCAAAAGTCGGATATTGAACGCTTTCTTGAATGTATTTCAACATTTGAGCGTAACCGCCAGGATATTCCGCATCAACTTCTGCAAAAACAACGGGTGAGTCATCGGCAATTTTTGGCTCTTCCTTATCGTAAACAGGTCTTTCAGGCTCAACGACCTCCATCATTGGAATCCCCATTGTTTCATGAATTTCATTTACAGTTTCAACGTGTTCTGATTCAAGAATCTCTAAACGTTCATTCTTAACAAGAATGTCCTTTTGTTCTTTATCTTTTGTAGAATTTGATTTCTCTTTTTTCTCTTCCTTGGAATGTAGAGGAATTGCAGTCTTATGTGATTTCGAAACGGAACCTCGAATATTCGACTCTTGCTCGCAGGAAGAAAATAAACTTGCGCCAACCAACGCTAAAATCATAAATGCTTTTGGCTGAAAACGCGGTTGTTTCAATACTTCCATCAATGCGGGATAATCGTCAATGTGAAAATCAAATTGTTGACTAGACATTCTTCCGCAAACAGAACCAACAGGATTTGAAAGCAAATACGCAATAATTTCCGCACGACTAAAGGTTCTGAAGTCAACCAAATGTTTGTCACACTTCAAGCAATGACGCGAATGCATCGTGATTCTCATGTTGTCCCAATTTTCGAGACACGGTTCTTTGATGGTGACTTTCATAGTTGGAAAATTACTTAAACTTTCACGGATTCCAGTTCTACACCTTCCAGATTTTCCAATTGCGCTAGTAAAGTGCTGTTTGAAAGGGGCAAACTTACTTTTAGAACGCAGGCAACTTCAAAAGATTGTGTAATAATTTTACAAGGCTGACTTTTAACGATTTTCATCACTTGCGGCATTTGCTCGTACGTGAATGAAATGGTGATTTCTTGTTCGTCCTCTAGTTCAACGATTTCCGCTAGTTCCAATGCTTCTTTCGATGCGGTTCGGTACGCATTAATCAAACCTCCAACTCCTAAATTTGTTCCGCCGTAATAACGCACAACAGCTACCAAAATATTCGTCACATCAAAGGATTGAATTTGTCCTAAAATCGGCGGTCCTGCTGAATTAGAAGGTTCTCCATCGTCACTCGCCCGATACAATTTCTTATCACTTCCAAATCGAAAGGCATAACAAACATGCACCGCTTGGTGGTGTTCTTTGCGCCATTGATGGAGATAAAC
>RFNX01000456.1 GCA_009926905.1 Flavobacteriales bacterium | reverse complement strand
TCCAATTTTTCCAAAAAGCAAAAGCTTGTGCCAATAAGTCATTATTTTTTGATGAAAAGTGAGGTTTGCTGCGCATTGAAATCAATATTCAATATCTAGATTAAAAAGACTTTTAAGCGTATGCAAATTTTTGTTTTTTCGTGCTAAAGCATTGAATTTATCTTTGCCAGTAAGGAATTTTACTTCCTTCATTGGATCTTCTGTTAAAATTATTTCTACTGAAATGCCATAATTTTTTAATTCTTGGCGCAGGTAGTTTATGAATTCGTTTAGCATTGGATTGATATAATCTTCCTGAACTTTGTTATCAACCTCGATTGCCAAACGCTCATCTTCCAAAAACACAGGTTCTCTTTTTATCAACGCATTGTAAAATGTTTCCATTCCGTTTTCTTTGACTTTGAAAGCAAATCGTTTCCAGAACATTTTTACTGAATCTTTTGTGAAAGCTTCCCTTGGCAAATTCTCTTGATTGATAGTTGTCGGGTTTTTAGCTTGGTCTTCCAGAATTTTTTTTATCGAAATATGCGAGGCATTGACTGTTCCTGCTGGTTCAGAGAGTACTTTCACTTCAGGAGTATGATCAACAACTGGTTTTAAAGGTGCAACAGCAACAGATTTAGTTGGTGTTGTAGTTTTTTTCCGTAAAGTTTGATTTGGAAAAGGTAAAATATCAACGGGATCCGCTAGGCATTTTTTTTTTCTTGCTCTTGTTTTAAAGAACAGATTTGAAGCAAAGCCACTTCGATTAACAAGCGTTGGTTTTTAGAAGATTTGTAGTCAACATCCGCTTTACTTAAAACGGCAAGAGCACGCATAATTCTTGAAGCCTCAATAACTTTTGATTGCTCAATAAACCTGAGTTGTGTTTGCTCCGGAACTTCAAGTAATTCAGCAGTTCTTACATCTTTGCACACCAATAAATTACGGAAATGATCTGCTAATCCATTGACAAAATTATGTCCATCAAAACCTTTTTCATAAACATCATTCAAAATGAGTAAAGCAGCTGGAATGTCTTCTTTTTCAGCGGCTTCAACTACTTTGAAATAATATTCGTAATCGAGAATGTTAAGATTTTCAAGTACACTTTTGTAGGTGATGGTCGTTCCAGCAAACGTGACTATTTGATCAAAAATGGAAAGTGCATCACGAAGTGCACCATCCGCCTTCATAGCAATAAGATGCAATGATTCAGCATCGGCAGAAATTTCTTCTTTCGTTGCAATTTGAGCCAAATGATCTGAAATGTCTTTGACGCGAATTCTACTGAAATCAAAAATCTGACAGCGCGATAAAATCGTTGGGATAATTTTATGTTTTTCGGTAGTCGCTAAAATGAAAATCGCATGTTTGGGTGGTTCTTCTAGCGTTTTCAAAAAAGCATTGAAAGCCTGTGATGACAACATGTGAACCTCATCGATGATATACACCTTATGTGTCCCTAATTGAGGAGAAACACGCACTTGATCTATCAAATCCCGAATATTTTCTACTGAGTTATTCGAAGCAGCATCTAATTCATAAACGTTCAATGAAGAACCTGTATTGAAAGAAATACACGAGTCACAAACATCACACGCTTCAATTGTTTCAGATCGATTAAAACAGTTGATAGTTTTCGCTAAAATACGTGCTGTAGTCGTTTTACCAACACCCCTAGAACCACAAAACAAAAAGGCTTGAGCTAAATGTCCGCTTTTGATGGCGTTTTTTAATGTTACTGTAATCGATTTTTGCCCAACGACAGTGTCGAAGGTTTGCGGGCGGTACTTTCTTGCTGATACTACGAAATCACTCATTGATACAAATGTAATTGTTTTGAAACAAATTGCTTTTCAAATTTGACGAAAAGATACCAACAAAACACAAAATAATTTAGCTTACTTTCTATGAAAAATCTCTACTAATGTACCATTCGTCGGCCCCCACAAATCTATGTTTTTAGGTATTTGAAAGCGTGTTTTTTCTGTTAAAGATTCAACCACAGCCTCGTTTTCGTATTTCACAGTTCTAAATTCGATTTTACTTTTTGAAACAAAAATCCAATTGAACTGATTTATACCTTCCGCGTCGCGCGTCCATGATTTTTTATCGTCAGCTGCTCTTAATGGCGCACCCCAGCAGCCTTCTCCACCGTAAACAATTCCTCGTTCATCATCGCGTTTAAATCCTTCTTCTGCATCGGTGTCTTTACTACTCAAAATTGGCCAAGTTACTTTGCAAGTATGTGAATCATTTTCCAAACAAAGGCTGACATTTTTGTATTTTTCAAACAATGGAACAAAATGTTTGTATTGAGTTTCCATTTCTTTTTTAAACGAGACATGCGGTCGAATAGGGCGGTGGTACTGCATGATTTGCCACACAAAATTTTTATGTTGTTCCAAAGTATTTCTTAAAAATAATTTCTGTAAACCATTTTTGTGAATCTCAGAATTCAACGAAACCAAATTCAATAAATCGCCGCCAAAAGTCGTATTGTAATAGACTTTTTTGCTTGGAACATCAAATAAATTCACCAAAACTTTATTCGAATGTTCGTGATTTCCACGTGTCACTACCATTGGTGTAATTCTCCCATCTTTTCTATTGTATTTTCCCAATCGATGAACCAATCTTCCCATTGTTTTTCGATATCTATAGCTGTGAAATCTCCATTGAAAAGTACGGCATGAGGTTTTAATTTTGCCACCAAACGATTTGCTTTACAACGTGCTTCACGACCATCTCGGAATCGCCACCACCGATAAAAGCAATGGTATCATTCGGATTATTGGAAACAGTTGAAAAATAATAAACGCGACTGAAACCTTCTGAATCTTTAATTGAGAAATAATAACGCGTTTTTGGTTTCAAATCTTCCAATCGAACAATGTAATTATTCATTCCGCGGTAAAAGTTCTTAGTTGAAGCTTTCAATTGATTTCTGTAATTATTTTTTGCAGGGTCAATTGTGTCAATACATAAACCAAGAAATGCACCTCCTTTTTGCTCCCAAACTATAGAAGCAGAATTGGAGGCGTCTTTGCTAAACAAAACACGAACAAATCGAGCTTTAGCAAAAGAAACTGAAATGCTTAAAAGGAAAATAGTGAATAAAGTAATCAATTTCATAGCTTCAAGTTTTTTGGTCAAATATAGAAACAAAAAAGCCGACTCGAAAGCCGGCTTTATTATATAGATTTTTAAAAAATTATGCTTTTAATTTTTTAGAGAAATCAATTAAGATTGGAGTTGCAACACACAATGAAGAGTAAGTACCAATTACAACACCAACTAACAATGCGAATAAGAATCCTTTAATTGCTGGTCCACCGAAGATGAACATGATTAATAACACGACGAATAAAATCATCGAAGTATTGAAAGTACGACTCAACGTTGTATTCAGCGATTTATTGATGATTTCATGGTGATGATCGTCTGGTCCAGATTTTTTTAAATTTTCTCGAATCCTATCGTAAACAATCACGGTGTCGTTCATCGAATAACCGATTACTGTCAAAATTGCAGCAATAAATGATTGATTCACATCTAAACTAAAAGGCAAGAAACCGTGTAATAAAGAGAAAATAGTAATTACGAAGAATGCATCGTGTGCTAAGCTTAAGATTGCTCCTAATGAATATTGCCAATGTCCGAATCGAATTAAAATATAAGTAAAGATTGCCAATAAAGAAAGTGAAATTGCAATAACGGATGAAGACCACAATTCTTTAGAAACGGAAGAAGATATACTTCTTGATTCCATTATTTCATAATTTCCCATTTTAGATTTACTAGCGTCCAGACCTTCTTTCAATTTATCTGTTACAACTTGTGTTGCGCCATCATTGTTAAGTTTGTAGTTAGTAACTATTTCCACATTGAAATCGTTTGATTTTGTTTTCAAATCGATAGATGAAACCTCTCCATTTTCAACAAAAACTTTCGATAAATTAACTCGGATGTATTCAATGTCCGCTTTATTTTGGAACTTAACAACGAAGGTACGACCACCTGTAAATTCAACACTTTGTTTCAATCCTCTTGTAGCCATTCCAATAACACCTAAAATCGTAACTGAAATTGAGAAAATATAGAAGTATTTTCTGCTTCCTACCCAGTTGAAATGGAAGTTTTGGAACAATCCTTTTGAGAATTTAGTATTAAACGAAATTGCTTGTCCTTTTTCTAACCACGAGTTGATGATTAACTCAGTAATTACAATTGCAGAGAACAACGAAGTAAAAATACCGATGATTAATGTTGTAGCAAATGATTCGATTTCGCCTGTTCCAAACACTTTCAATATAATCGCTACCAAAAGGTGAGTTACGTTTGCATCAATGATAGATGGAAGGGCTTTTTTGAAACCAACTGCTAATGATTCTGTTAAATCCTTGCCTCTGGCCTGTTCTTCTCGAATTCGCTCAAAGATCAAAATGTTCGCATCGACGGCAGTACCAATTGTTAATACGATACCTGCGATACCTGCTAGTGTCAATACCGCTCCAAATGAAGCCAAACATCCGAAGATTAGGATAACGTTTACCGTTAAAGCGATGTTTGCAGCCAATCCAGCTCTTCCGTAGTAAAAGTACATATAGAATAACACAGCAATAAATGCAACACCGAATGAAATCAAACCAGCGGTCGAGTTTTCTTTACCGATTGTTGGACCAACTTTCATTTGTTCTTTGATGATACATGGCGCAGGTAAAGCTCCACCATTTAACAATCCTGCCAAATCTTGTGCTTCTTCAAACGTAAAACTTCCTGAGATTTGAGTATTTCCTGCAGTAATGGCATTAATTACATTTGGAGCTGAATAAACAACTGAGTCCATAGTAATTGCAACAATGCGACCAACATTATCAGATGTCATTCTTCCCCATTCGTCAGCTCCTTCGTCCGTCATTTCTAAGTCAACGGTAATTTTACCATCTCTTTGATCATAACCTGTTGATGCTTTTGAAATGTGTTGTCCATTTACTCTTGATTTCCCAGAAGCGGGCATCTTACAAGCATACAAGAAATAAGCTGTTTTATTTGACTTATCACTAATTTTTTCTAAATCTGCTGACCACATGAATAAAACATCTTGAGGTAATGCAGACAAAACGTCATTTCTTCTTAATAAAGCTTGAACTTTCGATTTATCTTTAGGATCTATGAAACCGAATGCTCCATCACCATAAGGAGAGATTAATTCAGCCAAACCTTTATCAGAATCATTTTTCTTTAAATTCAATGATTTTAAAGACAATTCTTCATTTTTAGGTTTTGATAATGTGTCCGTAGCCAGAGTATCTTCTAAAATTGAAACACTTTGTTCTTTTAATTTTGATATGCGACATGCTTCTTGCCATTGCATTTGTAATTCACTCGGTCTGTAAGTTTCAAAGAATTCCAAATTGGCA
The DNA here is from genome assembly GCA_009926905.1 of Flavobacteriales bacterium. Taxonomy (GTDB): domain Bacteria; phylum Bacteroidota; class Bacteroidia; order Flavobacteriales_D; family Crocinitomicaceae; genus UBA952. Next base: position 1,164 of record RFNX01000456.1, on the reverse strand, counting down.
GTAGATTGTAATTTTTTAGCAACAGTATTCTCATCTTGAACTCCTGGAAGCTCTATGTACAAACGATTTGTAGCAGCATCTTTTTGAATGTTAGGTTGTGCTACACCAAATTGATTAATACGACGCTCCATGATTTGCTCAACCCCGTCCATTGAAGAAGAAATCAACTTTCTGAAGTATTTTTCAACATCAGCATCCGTAGATTTAACTCCAATTGATTCACCCTTAAACACATAAGTTAATGGTAAGCCTTTATTTATCTTTTGATAAGTGTCAATGAAGATATCTAAGAAATCTCCACCATTGGAATTGTAAAGAGATATAGCTTTATCGTATGGTTTTTTGAAACGCAGATCATTTGCGTTTTTCGCATGGCTTTCAATCAATTTAGGAGTTGAAATTTCTAAAGTAACACTCATCCCTCCCACAAGGTCTAAACCAAAAGCCAAAGATCTTTTCTTTACTTCAGTGAAAGTTGAACCAACTACAGGATAAACAACTTTTTCTCCTTTGTCTCTTAAAATTTCATTGATGAAAGCGGCTTTTGCCAACTCAAATGCTTCTGGATTCTTGAAATTTACCACAGTGTTATTCGGTAAATAAGATGAATCACCAGTTTCTTTCGCAGCTTCACGAAGTTGATTAACTTTTACAATTGCTTCTTTTTCTGCTTTTTTCTCAACATTACTTGCAATCCAAGTAAATGAAAGTTGATAAATACAAACAGCTACTAATGTGATAGTTAAAAACCAAAAAAATCCTTTTAAACGCATTTTTTGAATATTAGATATTGAATTAAGGGTGCAAATATAGAATTTACGATTCGTAAAATCAACATTCGCAAGATGTATTTAGTAAATAGTTTGAATCAAGACAAGGAATCAACGCAGATCTTTAGCGAAATCAAGCAGTTTTGAAACGAAATTTTCCCAGCTGTTTTCTTCGTTTATTTGACGAATGTTTTTTGAAAATTCAATGGGATTGTAATTCTCAAAATACGATTGAATTTGTTTTGCAATCGCAGTTTCTGAAACCTCATCAACAATTAAACCTGTCTGTTCGTGCAAAATCGTTTCTGCCAAACCTCCAACATTTGTTGCAATAATGGGTAATTCAAAATGATAAGAAATATTTGTAATACCGCTCTGAGTGGCAGATTTATAC
>RFNX01000198.1 GCA_009926905.1 Flavobacteriales bacterium | reverse complement strand
GCAGGAAATGGAGGAAATGGAGGTATTGGTGTGAATTGCTCGAACGCTGGAGGCGGCGGAGGTGGCCGTGGTGGTGACGGAGGAAATGGTGGAAACGGTGGTAGCGGTGGAGCTGGAGGAACGGTTTATGCTGTTTTAGCGCCGACAAGCAATCCATTAACTGCCTCTGCAATAAGTTTTTCTGGTGGTTTAGGAGCGCAGGGTGGACAGGGTGGAATGGAAGGTTTTGGTGGACAAAATGCTGGCTCACTAGTTGGAGCTTGTACCACCACAGTTGTTCCTCCTTCTCCTTTTGGTACATGTTCATTGGAAGAAACATTGTCGATTTTAGTTCAAATGGGAATATCGGGAACAAACAATGCCGTTTATTCTATTACAAATAATGTGCACAGATGGCAAACACCAAGCGGTGCCTACTATGTTGAATTATCAGAAGTTTATCCAGGTCAAAATGCTGGACAATGGTTAATTGTGGGCGTGGGTGCAAGTGGACCATTTTTCGCTTATGTAACAGGTGACCCAAGTTATAATTTATACCAAGCTTTAGATTACCTTGTGACAACAACTGGAATAGTGACCTACACCTCAACTGCGAATGCACAAATTGGTGAAATTGTGAATGGAAATGAAATGTTTACATCGATTTGCGAATCCATTCGATCAGAACCAGATAATGGAACACCTGGAGCTAACGGTATTGCAGGTCCTAATGGAAATCAAGGTCAATTTGGTTCTGAATCACCATCGTGTGACCCCGCAAATTTGAACTACGAAGTAAATATAGGTAATGGAGGAAACGCTATTATAATAGATCTATTAGGAAATAATTTTATAGGAGATGTTATTATAGATGGAGTCGCGGGCCCCGTTTCATCTAATACCCAAATTGTAATACCAGTTAACGGAAACGAATTAAATATCGCCGTTGGTGGTCAATTGTATGATGAATGTGGCAATAGCATTGAACTTAATTGGTTTATTGATTTCCCACCACAACCTTGTACAGTTAATATTAATTACTCGATTCAAAATGCAACATGTACAAATCCACAAGCGGTTGTTACTATTGACGTTACAATAAACCCAGGAACAAATGGATTATATTATTATTGGAACGATTATGGTTTTAATGATTCAGAATCTGGAGATTTTTTCTCAAATTTTCAAGTTGTTAGATCGCTAAACCCTGGAAGTTATGATTTTCTAGTATCAGACTTTAATAATAATTGTTATGAAAATTTATCAATAACAATCGATGAACCAGAAGTTATTGAACTGAGCTTAAACACCACTATTTCACAACCTTCATGTCTTGTTCCTTATGGTACTATTCAAGCCAATGCTTCAATGGGTACAGCACCTTATACTTTTATTTTAAATGGAGGAATTACTTCAACAACTGGTACTTTTTCTGGTTTAAATCCAGGAAGTTATACCATTGAAGTTACTGATGCAAATGGCTGTTCTACAGTTAATTCAAATCCTATTACAATTAATTCAATTGGTTCTAATTTAATTTTAAATCAAACAAATTCACAACCAACTTGTACTAATCCCTTTGGAACTATCACTGCATTAATATCTGGAGGAATTGCTCCTTATACATATTCATTAAATGGGCAAATACCAACTAATAATCCTGTTTTTTCAAATCTAACAGCAGGAGTTTATACCATTACTTGTTTTGATGTAACTGGTTGTAGTACTACCTCTGCTCCAATCACAATCAATATTTTTAATAGTAATTTATCGCTTTCAGCAACAGGCAATCCTGCAAGTTGTGCTTCAGGATTTGGGACAATCAATGCAACTGTAACGGGAGGAACAACTCCATATGCTTATAACATTAACGGGCAAGCGAACCCCAATTCAAATTTTACAAATTTAGCCCCGGGAAACTATGTTATAAGTGTAAGTGATGCAAACGGTTGTTCTGCAACTCAAACAATTACACTCGCTGCTCCTGCTCCATTTAGTGCAAGTGCAACTGTCACTCAACCAAACTGTCCTGACGAACAAGGGTCAATCAGTATCTCTGTAGTCGGAGGAACTGCTCCTTATTTATACGATTTTGGTCAAGGACAAATATCAAATTCTTCGATCATTGCAACTCCAGGAACAACCTATAACGTAACTGTTTCAGATGCAAATAATTGCACTTCTTCTGTGTCGAATTTAACCATTAATGCGTTGTCAAATTGGAACGTTCAAGTTACTACAACTTCAGATTTTTGTGGCAATTCCAACGGAACAATTACTGTAAATGTGATCAATCCTTCAGGAACATCAACCATACTTTGGATGGATGGAAACCAGTCTTTTTACAGAGACAATTTACCAACAGGAAGCCACAGCGCATGGATTACAGATGCAACTGGTTGTACTTATTTTGTTGAAACATTGGTAGAATCTGAAAAGTACGATTTGCAAACGGTCGTTACTGCCGATGAAATAAATTGTAACAAAGGAAACGATGGTTCAATTGAAGTTACGGTATTAAACGGCATTTCTCCTTACTTGATTGATTGGGGATTTGCAACTGGTTCGCCATTAACAAATCTTTCTGCAGGGACTTACATAGCAACGGTTACAGATGCAAATGGATGTAATGCTCAAGTTCAATATACCTTGGTAAGTCCTGCTCCATTGTCGTTAAATGCAACAGTAATCAATGCAAATTGTAACGCTGCATGTGATGGAAGTATTACACTTTCGAATCCAACTACGTTCAATATTTCAAGTTTAAATTGGTCACCAAGTAACGACCCAACTTCAATGATTCAAACAAATCTTTGTGCTGGAACATACCAAGTTACTGCTATTTCAGATTTGGGATGTGAAGTAACGCAATCATACACAATTACTGAACCTGATAAAATAATTATCAATTTAGCGGCAGCGACAAATAACCCTTGTTTTGGTGACAAAGTTGGATCAATAAAAGTTCAAGTAACTGGCGGAGTAGCTCCATATACTTATGCTTGGTCAAATGGTGGAACTACTGATAATATAAATAATCTTGTTAGTGGAACTTATACACTTGTTGTAACGGATGCCAACGGATGTG
>RFNX01000550.1 GCA_009926905.1 Flavobacteriales bacterium | reverse complement strand
TTTTTTGCTTCTTCCTCCGTTTTACAAGGCGCAGCAAAGGCCAAAAACTTCGATCCTTTTTCTTTGTAGAATCCTTCGCTGGTTTGCAATATCGTTCGGAAATGTGGCAAGTGCTTTTTTCAGCAAAAGTAATTAGACTCTTCAAATAAACCTTTTTTAAACGGTATAACTGAGTACGGTCTATAAGTCAATCCAGTAATTTATAAAAAAGCTGCCCATTTCTGAACAGCTTTTAAGTAGATTGAATTATTGATTTTATTTCTTAATAATTTTCAATTTTTCTGGATAGACAACACTGTTTCTTGTACATTGAACAAAATACATCCCAGTGGCAAAACTTGAAACATCGATTAATGTAGTAAGCTCTTCATTTCCAATATTTTTATCCATTAGAATACGACCATTAATATCAGTAATCGTCAGACCAATGTCATCCATTGAGGGATTTTTAAAAGAAACTGTTAAGATATCTGAGACTGGATTTGGAAATGCTTTCAATTCAAATTCATCCTCTGAATTTAACATCTCAATTTCTTCATTGATATATATTTTATTTGTTCCTATTTCAATTATTGGGGTGAAAGTCGCATTGTTTAAAAGTTCAAATTGAAAAGTACGTTCACAACCATTTTGATTGATAACAAGTGTGTAAATTCCAGCTAATTGCGCAATAGTTCCAGTTCTTTGTTTTAACGCAGCTGTTAAAGGTCCTGCACTCCATCCATTGGTTGACCACGTATACGTTGCATTTGCAAATTGTGTAGTTTGATTCATCGTTAATGTGCGAATGATGTTAGGGTTCGTACTTGTATTGTTAATCGATCTAGAAACCACTGGATTTGCAGTTCGAACTCGGTGAAGCACTTGTTGACTTGCACAACCAAAACTATCGATTGCAACAACTCTGAAATTAATCAACGTCGGAGAAGTTAGTGTTGTTGGAAGGGTCAATTGGTTGCTATGATTGGTTAAAATAGGAGGACTTGTAACCGTCCAATTATAGTAAACACCACCAGTTGCAGTTAATTGAATATCACAGGTTCTCATGTGAATGTAATTGTCAACAGTTCCTGTCACAGCATTTGAAATTGTTGCGATTGGACGAGGTCTAACAATAACATAAACTTGAGTAGTATAAGTACAATTTGGAGGTAGAGAAACTGTTAATGTATACCAACCGCTTGCAGTAAGTGCCGCTCCATTTATCGTTAAGTTTGGAGTAGTAATAACAGTTCCAAGTGGTGTTGTCCAAGAATAAGTATAAGGATATCCTTGTGGTCGAGGGAATACATTTGATGTCAAAGTAAAGCTTTCTCCTTGACAAACAACTGAAGGGCCACAGATGTCTACACTGAAATTCAATGGGCAA
>RFNX01000132.1 GCA_009926905.1 Flavobacteriales bacterium | reverse complement strand
ATTCTATGTTCACTTTTGCAATCCACAATTCTGCTTCGTATGTGGAAGGGTCTTTGACAAAAAATCGTTTGACAAATAAGAAGTTATTCATCGCTTTTTCGTAGTCGCGTCGGTAATAAAATGCACGTCCAACAGCTAACCAATTTTCGTCAATCCATGTGTTGTGTTCCACTTGCTTCATTGCCATATTTTCGGCACTTGGCATACTGTGGTTACGAATTACCTTAGAACATTTTACAACTGCTGTATCAATTGCAGGATACATTCCCTTAACTTCATTTTCGTTTGGCAATGCATTGATTGGTAGAACATTATAAAATCTTCTTTGCGACTATCGGTGTATGTTTTCATTGCCACTCGCATCAATTCATTTGCATTGAAAAGTCCGTTGTAGCGAGCGGTTGTGGAATGATAACTTCGACTCATTAATGTATTATTTTCCGTAGAGCAAGACCACAACACCAAAAGTGCAGCCAAAATTGACATTACGGAAAAACGATTTTTCATTCTAAAAAGTAAGAGTATAACTGATTTTTATGTGAATTATTGTAAAATCAAGCAATATTCGTGAAGACTTGTTGGATATCGTCGTCGTCTTCGATTTTATCAAGCATTTTTTCGATGTCCACTAATTGTTCTTCAGAGAAGTCAACTGGAGTAGTTGGAATGCGTTTCAAGCTCGATTTTTGAACATCAATTTGCATGTCTTCCAACGCTTTTGCAATGGTGCCGAAAGCTGTGTAATCGCCGTAAACAATGATTGTTTCTTCTTCGACTTCAATTGATTCGCAACCTGCATCAATCAATTCCAATTCCAACGATTCTGGATCGATAGCGTCTGTTTTTACAATTTCGAAAACACTTTTACGAGCGAACATAAATTCCATTGAACCATTTGGAACCACACCACCACCAGCTTTGTTAAAATATGATTTTACGTTAGCTACGGTACGCGTTGGATTGTCAGTTGCACATTCAACATAAACCAAAACGCCGTGAGGTCCTTTTCCTTCGTAATTTACTTCTGTAAATGAAGCTAAGTCCTTCTGTTCTGCACGTTTAATTGCCGATTCGATGTTGTCTTTCGGCATATTTTCTGACTTCGCATTTTGGATAGCAGTACGCAATTTCGCGTTAGTTGAAGGATCCATTCCTCCTTCTTTTGCTGCCATTGTAATCGCTTTCCCTAATTTCGGGAACATTTTAGACATCTTGTCCCAACGTTTTTCTTTCGCTGCTCTGCGGTATTCAAATGCTCTTCCCATATTTTCGAATTTGCGCAAAAGTAAGTATTTAGACGTAAAATTGAAAATGAAGAATGAAAGTTGTTTAGAGTGATAGAATTAATTGCATTCTAACTTTTCTTTATAAAGTGTAAACAATGATTTGTTTTGAGCAATAAATCTATTTCTTCCCAACAACCGTAAATTTCACCGTTCGTGATTGACCATCTTCATCCACCGCAGTTAGTTGGTGTTTTCCCTTGCTTGGATTGAAGGATAATTGATGAATTTCAATCGTTTCACCGATGTACTGATTGTCCAAATGCCAGAAAACCCGTCGCGAACCACTGCGATATGAAAGTTCAAAAATGGCACGTCCTGCCGAACCGTCTAATTCTGTTGGAACATAAATCGTAGCATTGTTTCTTGGATAAATAAACGCCATCGAATTTTCATTGTTTCCTTGCTGACAATCGCTGCGATAAGCTGGTAAAAACTGGTAATCTGGGTGTTTGAGTTGGTAAAATTTCTCCATCACGGCAGGCAAAACAAACCAACTCACGTTTTTCATATTGAAGGTATTTTCACATTCGCTGTCCACACGAAATGTACCGCTTGCATCCAAATGAATCAGTTTGTGATAGGGACAAAGTGTTTGTAAATGTGCAGATTTTGGAACGGCACTTGCCTTTTTATGTTTGCAATTTGGCCCTGCTGGATAGCCACTTTGACGACAAATTTGCACGATTTTTCGATCCTTCACTGGTTCAAAAAACCAACGACTTTTTTCAGGAAGTTGACGGAATAAATCAAACATCAATGGAGCTGCTGCTTTCACGCCGGTCAAACCTGGACGACCTTCACCATCGGCGTTGCCAATCCAAACAGAAACTACGTGGTCTGGAGTTACACCAATTGCCCAAGCGTCCCGAAAACCAAAACTTGTTCCCGTTTTCCACGCAATTTTTCGCGAAGAAGAAAAGAGTTTCCAGTTGTTATCTTCGTCGGGGCGATTCACTTCCTGCAAGGCTTCAAACGTTCTGTACAAAGCCGTCGTTGACCAACGTTTTCTGGAGAAAAAATGATTCGAATGGCTCAAATCGCTTTGCAATCCCGTCAATCGCTCTTCATTCAGTTGCTGAGCAAATTGCAAATAAACGTTCGTTAGTTCATCCAATCGCACTTCAGCGCCCCCCAAAATCAAAGAAAGTCCGTAGTGGCTTGCCGATTTTCGAATGCTTGTAATTCCCAATT
>RFNX01000133.1 GCA_009926905.1 Flavobacteriales bacterium | reverse complement strand
GATTCTACAGGCGCTGCAGGAAGATACGGCGATGGTGACGTACAATGGATGACCGCTGGAAAAGGCGTACAACATTCTGAGATGTTTCCTTTGTTGAAGCAAACGGAAGAAAACCCGATGGAATTGTTTCAAATTTGGTTGAATTTACCGAAGAAAAGCAAAATGGTGGAACCGCATTTCAAAATGATTTGGGCAGAAGAAATTCCGAAATTCACAGATAATGATGCAAATGGAAATGAAATAAATGTAGAAGTTTTGGTTGGGAAATTGGACAAGTACGCAGCTTCAACTCCTCCACCAAATTCGTGGGCAGCAGATGAAAATAATGCCGTTGCGATTTACAATATTCAATTGGCTCCCAATGCTGAATGGACGCTGCCTGCAACTTTAAGTGGTGTGAACCGAACCGTTTTTTATTACGAAGGAAACGGACTACAAATTGAGCAACAAGAAATTCCGCATTACCACGCAGCAGAAGTGGACGAAACGGCAAGTTTGAAATTTAAAAATGGCAACGAAGCATCAAAAGTGTTAGTGCTACAAGGGCGACCAATCAGCGAGCCTGTTGTGCAACACGGACCTTTTGTAATGAACACCAAAGAGGAAATTTACCAAGCTTTTGACGATTACCAAAAAACACAATTTGGCGGTTGGCCTTGGCCGAAATACGATTACGTTCACGCTCCAGAGTTAGGAAGATTTGCCCGCCATTCAGATGGGAAAGAGGAGCATAGGGGGTAGCAGTAAAATAACTTTCTTATTAGAATAGATTTACTGATTTCAAAACCTAAGCTTGGTACTAAATGGCGTCACTTTTATGTTTTTTGTAAGACTTTTCAAGAGGTTTTAGCAATTTGATAAATTTCTTAGCTATTTTGATTGAATCTTTTATTCTTTTTGAATTATTGTAACCACGCGAATAAACAAGAACGTAAAAGAAGGTATGCAAGTCATCATACACATAATAGGTGTGCATATCAATCTTTCCTAACTGTGATGTTATTTCACGATCGTCAGCTTTTTTAGTCAAACCTTAAAAAGTATTTAACTTTCTGATTGTTAATATAATATCTATTTTTTATGTTGAATAAATCTACAGATTTCTTATCTTTAAAGTGTAAAAACTTGTAATTTTTGTATGATTTCTAAGGTAAAACAGATTTCCCAAAGAGCGTTTTCATTTAGCTTTTCGGACACACTTGATCAGCGTCATCCTTTGTTTATATTAGCGAATAAAATCTCTTGGTCAACGTTCGAAGATGAGTTTAAAGAGTTGTATTGTGCAGACAACGGTCGTCCAGCTAAACCGATTCGATTGATGGTTGGTTTATTGATTTTAAAGCATTTACGGAATGTTTCGGATGAAAGTATTGTAGAACAGTGGAGTGAAAATGTTTATTATCAATATTTCTGTGGTTTAGAAATGTTTGATCCAACACCTCCTTGTGCCGCTTCTGAATTGGTTCATTTCAGAAAAAGAATTGGAGAAAAAGGAATTGAGTTAATTTTCCGTGAAAGTATACGAGTGAATGGAGATGATTCTAACGATTCCCACGTAAACGTAGATACGTCGGTACAAGAGAAGAATATTACCTTTCCTACAGATACCAAATTGCATAAAAAAGTGATTGATAAATGTCTGAAAATAGCAAAAAAGGAGAACTTAACTTTAAGGCAGACTTACACAAGAACTGTAAAAAAACTCCTTGTTGATTTGAGGTTTAGTAGGCATCCTAAAAACAAAAAGAAGGCAAAAAAGGCTAGAAAGAAGATTAAGACTATAGCTGGAAGATTAGTAAGGGAGCTACAAAGATTACTTCCAAATAATCCACTTTACTGCGATTTATTTGAGCTATATCAACAAGTAATCAATCAGTTACGGAATACAAAAAATAAAATCTATTCACTACATGAAAAGGAAGTTTGTTGTATTTCAAAAGGTAAAGAACACAAAATGTACGAGTTTGGGAACAAGGCATCATTCGTTGTTACCCAAAACACAGGTGTGATTTTAGGAGCTTTGGGTTTTAGAAATGAATTTGATGGTCACACACTTGAACCAGCGCTACAACAAGCAATACGATTAACAAATACAAAAATAGAAACAGCAAGTGTTGATAGAGGATATAGAGGAAATACGGAAATAGATGGAATCAAAATACAAATACCCAAACCATTCACAAAAAAACAAACTGAGTACGAAAAACGAAAGCTTAAAAAAGCACATTCCAGACGAGCAGCAATAGAACCAATAATAGGACACCTCAAAAAAGACCACCGTTTAGGAATCAACTTCTATAAAGGTGTTGTGGGAGATAATATCAATATTTTACTTGCAGCAACAGCATTTAATCTAAAGAGGATAATGAATAAATGGAAGGAAATCTTTTATCAAGTTTTAAAAAGCATTTTGAATGTGTTTTTTGCTCCATTTCTTAACTTGATTTGTAAACCAAATTTCTAAGATTGAAAAAAAATAGGGTTTTTAAGGTTTGA
>RFNX01000391.1 GCA_009926905.1 Flavobacteriales bacterium | reverse complement strand
CTAATTAAAATTTAAAAATGTCTTGTTTTTGATTCAAAACCGTTTGATTTTTTCGATTTTTTAACCTTTTTCAATTAAAAATGAAAGATTTTTGAAATTCCCTGAATTTGTTTTTGAAATTTGAGTTGTATCAATCAAAATAATGTAATCTGATTTTTAATGCTGATTGATGTGACCTTTTTTATCTTTTTTAATATCTAAAATCCATGTGAAATACCCAACAAAATGGCTTTGGAAATAACCCATTTTTCGCTCCATATTCTTTGGGAAATAAATACGATTACTTTCTTTTAGCCCTTTTACACAAACTTGAGGTGCGACGCCATCCTGTAGACACGGAGCATTTTTTCTTTTACCATAAAGTTTTGCTCCGTATTGCCACACTTCACGCCATTCATCTTTGTTGATTTTACCCGATCTTGCATTTTCCGGGGCAATGATATAACAAGCTCCGAATTGAATTTTTCCTCGCAATTCTTCTATGATTCCCAAGGAATAAGCATACCCCATGCTGTGTGAAACGATGTATAAGGTGTCATTTAATGAATTATTTGGCAACTCATTCAGTATTTGGTTTAGATTTTTACCAGCAATTCTTCCATGTTTTTTGCGTAAACGAAATCCATCAATGTTGGGTTTTAAAGCTAAAAGTCCAATGGTTTTCACTTTCTTTTTTCCAGTAATCGTTGTGTATTTACACAAGTGATGTTGTTGCGTTTACAAGGTTTAGGGTAAATTCCAGCATTTGTGGAAAAATTGACCAATGATAAATGATTCGATGTCGAACAGAATGATGTCCATCGGCGTACCAAACTTCACTTGGATTGATTCTTTTTTGAAACAACAAATCAATTTCATTCCACGGTCGCCAGTAATTATAACGGTCGTAAGAGTATAAATAGTTTTTAGAATCTGGATATTCAACTCCTTTATTTTTAACGTCTTCGATGTTGTTTTCTAATGAATTACTTATCGAAACAGGACGATAGCCGTTGACGAAAACCAAAATTCGTTTGGCAGGGTCTTTCATACGGTAACGTTTTGTTAAATCAACTCCTAAGTGATTAAAAACTTCTTCTTTAATGATTTTTCCAGTGCTGTCCTTTGTTCTGAAAATTATATAATGACTTTGAGCTGAATGCACGTAATCAATTGTTTTCAGTTCAACTCGGTGTTTTGACCCCGCAAATCTTGCTTTTAGCGTGTCGTTTACTTTTTCAAGGTCGAAATACATCACTTTGTCTTTCTGAAAAACATACCATTCTTGGTCTTTTCGATGAAAAACAAAACTTGAAACATTTGCGTTGTATGACTTTGAAAACAAATCTTTGTCGTTCATTTTCTGCATTAATTCTTGAGTACTTAAACCTTTAAAATCCTTTAAATGATGAGACTTAAGAATACTTGTTTGATAATACCAATCGACCAACCAAAAAGCAAGATAAACCAAAGCAATTGAGCCAATCCATGTGGCAAATTTCAAGCTTCGAAAGGTTTGTCTCTTGAAGAATCCACTATCAGTAATGCGTTTATTGAGTTTGTAACGAATAAAAAAGAGAATGATTAAAGCGATGCAAATACCAATTATGTGCATCGCACAAACTGTTTTTGAATAAATTTTGAAAAGCGGATTGAAAAACACGTTGTCAATCTTGACATAATACAATAAACTGTTGCGTTTAAGGGTCGAATGATTGATTTTAACGGATTTGTCGAGTCGATTTCAATCCATCCATCTTTGTCTTCGTTCCAAAAATAATAGGCGTTGAGTCCATTGTTGGTTCTGACAAATTCATAGTCGTCGTATAGCGAGTAGGAGATGGGAAACGAACGAATTTGCAGGCATTGTTTCCATGTTAATTGATTCCCGAAAATGGGGTGCATGATGTTACTTGAATCCGATGATGCCTCCAATCCAAGAGTCGAGCCCAAATGAAAAGCTAAACTTTTCAAAAAGGTGCTGTCTTCATTATATTTGATAAAACCAAGTGCTTTTGTGGGGATAGAGTAGGCGTGAATATCTTCGTTAGTAAATCCTTTAATCAAAAAATAATAGATCGCATTCGGGTCTTTGCTTGGAAAGCTTTTAAAGTATTTGTCTCGCAAGACTTTCATTTGCTTCGAATAGCGCAAACTGTCTAGTGGTGGATTGCTCCACAGTTCGTCTTTTTCAGTTTGGTATTTCGGTAAAAGAAAAGGATAGAAATTGATTTTACTCTTAGCGTAAAGCGATTTTACAGATTCAAGGAAATCTTTTTTAACCTTAATGTTTACAGGAATAAAGTAAACAGTGATGTTTTTTTCTTGGAAATTATTAGAAATAAACAATAATGAATCCTCTTTTTCTGTTTGAGATAAAGAAGGAAATTGAATTAAAACAACAAAAAATAGGAGCGCTGCAGTTCGTTTGATTACAGCGGACAACATAACATTAAAGGTGCATGAAGTTTTTCTTCGCCAATAATTCGTCTTCAGATTCTCTGTAATCCGGGTCGTCAACACAACAATCTACAGGGCAAACAGCAGCACATTGTGGTTCATCATGGAAACCTACACATTCCGTACATTTTTCGTGAGCGATGAAATAAACGTCCATACTTACTGGTTCATGAGAATGATCAGCTAATATTTCATCACCGTTTAGAGTTGTAATGATGCCTTTCAAAGATGTTCCGTCAGAAAATTTCCATTCTGCACCGCCTTCATAGATTGCATTATTCGGGCATTCTGGCTCACAAGCTCCACAATTGATACATTCGTCGGTAATAGTAATTGCCATTGTAATTCAAATTTTTTGCAAATATAGGAACGCTTGACGGATTCTTTTGTTCATTTTTAATAAAATTTGAGTTAAGAATCATTAATTGTTGCTCTTTGACAAACAATCGATTGACTTTTCAATGCTTCTCAAAATTGTGAGTTGCCATTAATTCCTTGTAACTTTGCGCCGTGAAAAAAGAACAAATAATTTCAGCATTTTGTCAACTAGGAAAAGTGATGCAAATGCACGGTAATTCAATGAATTGGTCAGGTTTTGATTCAGGTGTGACAGAGGAAGAATTTGAACTGGTTGAAAATGCCATTCAAACACAAGTACATTTTAATGGATGGTTTACTGAAGAATTGGTTCGTAAATCGTTTCGTAATTTAAGTGAATGGTTGACAAAAGCTCAACTTGAAGATTGGACAAATCACTACAAATTCACTGAAACTCCTAAATCTGTAGCGGTTATTATGGCTGGAAATATTCCATTGGTGGGTTTTCACGATTTCATTTCGGTGCTGCTTTCAGGTAACAAAATTCAATGCAAGTTGAGTTCGGAGGACAATAAATTATTGCCATTGCTAAGTAAATATTTAATACAATTTGAGCCAGATCTTGAAAATTACATTCATTTCTCAGATAGAAATTTAAAAGATTTTGAAGCAGTCATTGCAACAGGTAGTAATAACAGTATTCAACAATTTGAACATTATTTTTCTAAATACCCGCATTTGTTTCGCCACAATCGCACTTCATTAGCAGTTTTAGATGGGACAGAAACGTCTGAAGAATTACGAGCTTTAGGCGAAGATATTTTGGATTATTTTGGACGCGGATGTCGCAATGTGACACATTTGTTATTACCAACATCATTTGACTTGAATCGATTTTTTGAAGCCATTGTGAGTTTGGGAGATGTAGTTAACAACAAGAAATATGGCAATAATTACGACTACAACAAGACAATTCACCTGATGAATTTAGAATCTTTTTTGGACAATAATTTTATCCTTCTGAAGGAAAACGAACAATTGTTTTCGCCTTTAGCGATGTTACATTATCATTTTTATCCTGAAAAATCAGAAGTCGAAATTTATATTTCAAAGCATAAAGATGCCATTCAATGTGTTATCGGACATGGCTTTTTACCATTTGGTACTGCTCAATGTCCTAAATTAGACGATTACGCAGATAATATAGACACCATGCTTTGGTTGAACGGCTTGTAAACCTTTAAAATAAAGCACTTTGAGAATTATTTTTCTAATTTCCTTTTGAATTTTAGAAAATTACCTATCTTTGCACTCACGTAAA
>RFNX01000578.1 GCA_009926905.1 Flavobacteriales bacterium | reverse complement strand
AAGGTGTGCATGAACGATTCGTACAACAATTGTCCTTTTACTTGGTAACCTTTTTTGGTTAAGTGAATGCAATCGTTTTGGGCATAACCTTCGGTATTCCAAGTTTTAATGGTACGAGAACCACCTGCTAAATCAAACCAATCCCAAAAAAGACAATCATTTTTTCGTGCAATGGAATCCATTAAATCGCGAAAAGGCATACAAGCAGTAATCGTTTTTCCTTTGTATAAATCTTGAGTGGTGGTTAGAATTACCAAAATATCAGGATTCACTGCTTTGAATTTCGCAATCGCTTTGTTGACTTGTTTTTCTAAATTCGGGTCAATTTTATTGGTGGAAAGAATATCGTTTGTTCCAAAATCCAAAATGACAATATCGGGTTTCAAAATTGCTGCTTGATCGGGCATTTTATCCAATAATAAAACCGAACGAAAAGCCGCTGCCCCACTCCTGTTGAATGGTAAACAATTCCTGAATTTTCTTCGTTTTCTACTGATAATCCATAAAATCGGAAGCGTTTTCCATTTGCCTTTGCTTTCATTTCTAAGCGAATCGAGTGAATCCCTTCTTTGTATTTAAACGAAGCTCCATAAGGAAAATACTGTAATTTGTTGTGTGCAGAATCAATCAATACGGAATCAAAATAAATGGAAACATCATAAGAAATAGAATCGTTTTCAAAAAAAACAACGACTTCGTGATTATCCGATTCAATCACATTTTTCAGATTAAAATTCAATGCTGCATTGACATCATTTGTTTCTACTGTCATACCACAAACGCCCAAAGGGATCGTTGCATGGCGCCCTTGAAAACTCTTAATGAACTTCCATTCTCCCTTCTTAGATGAAGTATAATTGACAGAAGAATACGTATTCGCGGCGTTGTAATTGAACATCAATCCTCTTCCTCCAGAGCCAAACGTTTTGTGAAAATTTCCACGCGCAATTGTCGTTGGATTTTCAGCTTGAATGTGACTTCCACCGTAGTGCAAAATCACCAATTTATCATTTTTAACGTTTTTAAAATGATTGGCAAGTTTCGTAAAAGTGGAGTTGGAATAAAACTGCAAATAAGCAAAACTGGTGTCGATTTTTAAACTCGCAGGTAAATCCAAGGTTTGTCCAAAGCTATTCAAACAAATTTCAAAAAGAACTGAAAAGGAGAGAATTAGTTTTTTCAATTGTTTATCGTTGTATCAATTTCTGGTTTGATAACAGGAGAAGTTATCGTATCTGCTGGAACTGAAGCTGGTCTTTTCGGAACCATCACTGAACCGTCTTGTTTAGCCAAATTTCGCATCATGTTAATGGTTGTACTGCTCATCGCGGCATACATTCCCACCGCAAAAATCATATCGTCGATTTTATTCTCACGGATGATGTTCAAAATATTATGCTTCGAATAGCGTAAATCTACCACCCAAATTTCTTCGTAATGACTTGTTAAGAAAGGCGTGAAAGCATTCCCCATCGAATTTTTTACCACAATTGCTTTCTTACCGTTTTTGATGGTTGTATTGATTTTCATCAATGGCACATCGCCACCTAAAAATGTAGAATAAGTATTTCCACCCGAACTGGATTGGTAGAAAACTTTCGTTTTACGTGGATTATTAAAGCCTGAAGCCGGGAAATAAACTGCAGTTGTTGCCACTTTTGGAACGTAATATTCCATTGTATCTGCATTTGCTCGTACGGTTGGATCTAAAGTTTTTTGATACAAGGTTCCTAAGAAATTGTATTTGACCTTTTTAGTCATTTCATCCAATGGAACAGGAGCTTTTCCTGCTGCTTTACAGAATGCTACGTAAGCGTAGTAAGCTCCAATCGGTTTCCAATGGTGATCAGTGTTAAAGAATAATTTTTGGTCTTTGTGTCTATCTAATTCATCAAAAACATCACAGAAAATGGCACCATCGGCTAAATTGTCACCAATCGCTTTCAAAGTGCGTTGGTTCAATGAATGATACTTTTTATACTTCTCAACTGGCATAAACGCAGAAGAAAGTGGCGCTACAGCTGAGAAAACACGAGTTTCACCTTTCAATTCTCTTGCGTATTCATTCACCATTTTACTAAACGATTTCGAAACTGCAGGACTTCCTCCTCCCATTGGATACACACAACCGTCAATGATTATCAATGCGCCGTTGTAGCTTTCATCGAAATCATTTTTGTAACTCATTTCTGCACGAGAATCTTCATTTGCTTGGTGTTGCTCCAAATCGTTATGTTTTACCGGAATGAAAATCTTTTCTTGGTGTTTTAAATGAATTCCTTTGTAGGATTGAATTCGTGCTGAAATATCAATGCATTGTTTTCTAAACGGAAAATGGTCGTCTACAAAATTATCAACACTATCTGCCCAATCTCCTTTGACATAATTATCAAAGTTTAATTGCGGAATGGTGGCCAATTTTCGTTTTTCATCCACAGAAATAGTTTGTTTCGGCAACACGAAATACAGAATTGGCATCGAAATAATGCTCATCAAAAATAGTATTGTGTTGATTTTCTTTACCATTAAAAACGTGTGTATAAAAATGGATTGTACGTTGAATTCACTAGTAATAACGTCGCAAGAACTAAAAATGCAATATTCACAACTGGTTTCACATATTCGTAATACTGCGTGATTTTGATTCTGAATTTAGAGTTTTCATCAAACACTTCGTTCCATGGAATACAAAACAATACGACCAAAATGAACCAAAATAAATGCTCTAATGCATCTGTTTTGAAACCATCGTTAATAGGGTTTTTAGAGTGAAATAAATTCACAACGAATATTTTTAGTTTTTCGAAATCGGTAAAATAGAAAAGCGCACGACTGAATACGATTAGAATCAACGTGTAGGTGTGGCGTAAAATGCGCGGTGTTTTCTTTAAAACCGGATCCAATAATTTCTCAATAATCATGAAACAGCCAAAGTAACCTCCCCACATCACAAAATTCCAACTCGCTCCGTGCCACAAACCTGTCAATAACCAAACAATCATAATGTTTCGCAATTGGTATTTTCTATTTCCTCCTAATGGAATGTACACATAATCGCGGAAAAAGCGTCCAAGTGAAATGTGCCATCTTCTGTAGAAATCACCAACAGATTGTGCTGCATACGGATGTTTGAAATTCTCATCGAAATCGAAACCAAACATTTTTGCCAAACCAATTGCCATGTCGGAATAACCACTGAAATCGAAATACAATTGAACGGAGAACATCGTGATTCCAAACCACGCTTCATAGGAGGACAAATTGTTGAATCCGACTTCCAAGTATTTATTTACTAATGCTCCGGCAACGTTTGCGATGACCACTTTCTTAAACAAACCCATACAAAAGCGCGTCACTCCTTCACTCATGCGCGTCCAATTGATAACACGTGAATTGGTTTGCTCGTTGATTTGCTTATAACGCACGATTGGACCCGCCACTAAATGCTGGAATAAACTGATAAACATTAAGAAATTCAACGGATTGCGTTGCGCTTTTACATCGCCTTTGTACACATCGACAACATAAGAAATCGCCATGAATGTGTAAAAAGAGATACCAATTGGTAAGGAATTCGTCGGGCGATCGAAAGGTAAAGAACCTAATAAACTCAAGTTGTCCCAAATGAATCCTCCGTATTTGTATGAAATCAGTAAAGAAAGATTGATTAAAATCGAGAAGCCGACAGCGATTTTAGAACCTATTTTACCGTGCCATTTTTCGATTAGCAAGCCCATGAAATAATCAAAGAATGCTGTGAAAATCATTAAGTAAATCCACATTGGCTCACCCCAAGCATAAAAAGCAAGTGAGAAAAGTGTAAGTGTAAGATTTCGAAATGTGTCGCTTTTTGTTATCGAATGAAAAAGAAGACACAATGGTAAAAACAAGTAAATAAATGTAAGGCTTGAAAATACCATGGTTAAAACGAGTGATTCTTTTAATAATTTAGCGAGCGCGAATTTAAGGAGTAATTTTGGAATTCGTAGCAATTAACCAATAATCAATTCTTCCAAAAGAAAACGAACTCAAAAATAAATCGTCACTTTAGCTTTAACATAATGCTAACAATCCAATTGAATAGAAGTCATGATCGAAAAATACGTTTGAAAAAACAAAATATAGAAGGGCAATTAGTGCTTGTTAGCATTGGTTATTCTAATTTTCATCGTTGCTACTTTTCCCTCTTCCCCAAGCCAATTTTATAGTTTTCAATATCACCCGTGATTTTCACATAAACAAACTTCGCATTCTTGGTTCGGTATTGAATTTCATCCTCGTTTTCTTCAGCTTCTTTTTTCCTTTTACCAAAGAGTTTTTGCCCGCCCACTTTGCCAATCATTTTCCACGGAACACCAATGACGTAATCCATTTTCATCTCATTTTCCAAGTGTTGAGTTCCTCTGATTTCCATAAAACCTAAGCTAGAATTGATGGTCATTTTGGGAATGTTTAATACAGATTTCTTTACTGTCAACGTGTTTGATAATGTGTCGAAAAGTACTTTATTTACGTTCTTATCCTGGAAATACTCTCCCAAAGCAACAATTGGCGCATAGTTTTCCAAACGTCCGTTTAAGACCAACATTTCAATCGAAAGTTCAGAATCATCTAATTTTGGAACCAAATCCGCATGTAAGTGAACTTTCCCAGTGATGTGGCCCGTAAATTTCCCATGAAGATTCTCAGAAACTAAATAATCTTGTCCGAAATTTTCAAACTTGACCATAAACTTATCTAAATCAACATTTTTGACTCGAATATCGGGTTTGAAATAAATGTGTTTTTTATCACTTCCACTTAAATAACCTTTCACGTCGAAATGTCCTCCGGCAGCATCAAAAGAAAAGGTATTAAAATGAATGGTGTGATTTCTCGCCACTTGTATGTCTGATTTAAAATGATCCAATAAATGATGGTGGTAATTTAAGTGAGCAATATCGAGCTTCAAGTGTAAATCAGGAAAATC
This sequence comes from Flavobacteriales bacterium, assembly GCA_009926905.1. Classification (GTDB taxonomy): domain Bacteria; phylum Bacteroidota; class Bacteroidia; order Flavobacteriales_D; family Crocinitomicaceae; genus UBA952. The sequence continues at coordinate 1,144 of RFNX01000578.1, read as the reverse complement.
AAAATCATAGATGGAAAAAACAGCATCGTGATTTACTTTTACATCTAATTCTTTCGGACTCGGAGGCAGCTGAAATTTCATTATTTCATCAAAATCCAAACGAGCACTCGACAAGTAAATAAAATTCTCCTTTTTGCCTTTACCTTCGCCTAAAAAATATTCTATGTCGGCCAAAAAGTTTGATTTTCCGAGCGTTCCTTTTAATTTCTTAACAGATAATTGATCGTCTTGACAATGAATTCTTCCACTAAATTTTTCGAAATGCAAAGGGTGAACTTTCAAATTTCCTTCCAATTGTATTAATTCTAAATCAGTAGATTTTAGCCCATGATTAAAATGTAAAGAAGCACTTCCATGAAGTTTCAAATTTTTAACTTCCTCATGGCGATAATCTTCTGGAACAAAACGTTCGCCGCCGTAGGTAAACAAGTTATCGAATTGCAATAATTTAGAGGTTAAATCAAAATCAATTTTGGTGTCACCATTCATTTTATCATCCAACCAAAGGTCATAATTTTCTAGTTGACCCGAAAAATGAAAATCTGATTTGTCAATAAGACCGGTGAAATCTACAACCTTAAAATTTTCGTCTTTGATGAAAACGTCTGCATGAAAATCGTGCAAGGTATGTGGATAATGCTTCAATTTTGCGTAAAGATTTTCAATAAAAAACTCACCAATTGGTAAGTTAGGCGATTCTGTCATTGCTTTTGCTGAACTCAAAAATTTCAATCCTAAACTTAGATTCTCAATTTGTTCATCGATTCCTTTCACCTCATCTGATGTTTTTGTCAATTCTTCAATATCAAGAAACTTGGATGTGATTTTCAAATCTGTTTGAACAGGAATGTCTGTATGGTGAATAATTGCAGGTAAATCGCTCACTTTCCCTGAAATGGAAACATCCGAATTCCCAACTTGAATTTTGAATTTTTCAATAATTGCCTTATGCCCTTTGAGGGTCGCTTTCATATTTAAACGCTCCAAGGGTAAGTGAAAATCTTTTGATTTAAACTTTAGATTCTCAATTTCTAAAACGCTGTAATACGATTCATTGAGTTTTTCAATACTTTTTCGGGATGTTCAAAATCAATGATGTCATGGAAATTCATGGTCAATCCAACTCTTCCTGAAAGTCCTTTTA
>RFNX01000461.1 GCA_009926905.1 Flavobacteriales bacterium | reverse complement strand
TCTTCAAACTCAGGATTTGCTTCACCTGCCTTATCTTCTAATTGATCATTGTGGCCAGTAATTTCAATTTTCAAGTTTGGATCGTTTTTCATTTCATTGATAACAAAATTCATCATTTCTTTTGCGTTATCAGTGATTGATGCTTTTCCAGCGCGGAAGTAAACTGTATGCTGTTGGATGATTTCAGATTTCGTCATTTTATCTGTAATCTCTGGTGTATTTGTATATACCAAAGTTGAGAATGAAGCTTCCACTTTAGGAGGAGTGCTATTGAAACATTTACACTCAGTTACTTTATCTACTTGTGTAATCATCACATTGTCAATATAATAATAAGCGTGAGGAATTGATTCTACATCACTTTCTTTCGGTTTTTTAGTTTGTTCGTATTTGGTATTTTCATTACGCTCAAAGTTTCCGATTGTTATGAATTTCTCGTCACCTTTTGCCGTATAAACTGTACAAACTTTATCCCAACCAAAAAATCCATTGTAAATTTTATTACCTTGGTTTCTAATGATTTTTTCAGAATTGTTATAAATTGCTCCAGCAGCACCATTTCCGAGAACGTCTTTTGAAAACAAGGCTGAAATGTTATTCGTTGCAAATTTTGAAGACTCAGCCAAAGAAACAGAAAATTCAACGCAATAAGTCAAACCTTTTTTTAATGTAATTTGTTGCGTTCCTTTCATTATTGGAATGGTAATGTAGGTTCTTTCAGAAGCAGCTTTACCTGGTTTGTAAGCAACGAATCCAGCGTAATTTTTACCACCACCGTCTGCCAAAGGTTGCTCTGTACCATAAACATTTACTGGGACACCAACGTCTCCACTTGCTTCTGATTGAAACAAATCCGCTTTGATTGCAGTTGGTGAAGTAACGCCTTCAGACAATTGTATAGAACCAATTTCAGTTGCGATTTCTTTTCCTTTTTCAAATCCTTGGTTCAAGATCTGTTTTTCGCTTGCTTTCTTCCCATCTTTTTGAGCTAAAGCTTCATTTGTAAATGATGCTGTTGTCAACAATAGGAATATTCCAATTTTAATGCTGTTAGATTTCATAGTTTTGCACAGTTTTAATAAACACTTTTACCTTTTCTGGGTCAATGTCCGGATATACTCCGTGGCCCAAATTTACAATATGTCTTTGACTTTTAAACGATTTCAATAATTTTATTGTCTCATTTTCAATTACACTTTCACTTCCGTACAACACACACGGATCTAAATTACCTTGCAATGTTTTCGTTTCTCCAACCAATTCTCTTGTTTCAGCTACACTCATGTTCCAATCCAAGCCCAAAGTTGTACAATTTAACTTTGAAATTTCAGGAATCGAAGCTACTGCTCCTTTCGAGAAAACCGTCATCGGAATGTTTGGAATCGCGTCCACAATTTTTGCAATGTATGTCAATCCGAATGCTGCGTATTGCTCTCTTCCTAAAATACCTGCCCACGAATCAAATAATTGTAGAGCATCGGCACCGGCAGTTAATTGAGCTTTCAAATACTGAATCGTTACGTCTGTTATGCGACTAAGCAATTCGTGTGCCAAAACAGGATTTGTGTATAAAAGCTTGCGAGATTCAGAGAAAGTTTTTGATCCTTTTCCTTCTACCATGTAACAAAAAATCGTCCAAGGAGCGCCTGCAAAACCAATCAAAGGTACGCGACCTTCAAGGCCTTTTTTAGTCAATTTTAATGCTTCAAATACGTATGAAAGTCGGTCTTCTACATCGATGTTTTTGTCCAAAAGATTCAATTGCTCTTGAGAGCGAATCGTATTTTCAAACCAAGGACCGCGTTGTTCCAACATTTCATAAGGTAATCCCATTGCTTCTGGAACCACTAAAATATCTGAGAAAATAATTGCGGCATCCACTCCTAACAAATCTACAGGTTGTATGGTTACTTCAGATGCAAATTCTGGCGTTTCCACCAATTCTTTAAAACCTGATAATTTTGCTCTTACAGCACGATACTCAGGTAAAATTCTACCTGCTTGGCGCATCAACCAAACTGGATAACGTTCAATCGCTTCTCCCTTGTGCGCACGTAAAAAAAGATCGTTTTTAAATTCCATGGTGTGCAAAGATAAAGTTTTGATTGAAAGTTGCTACCATTGAATTGGATTGAATTTCATCATTTTTAAATACGCATTCGTCTTGCTGAAATGTTGGCAACCAAAAAAACCGCGATATGCTGATAACGGTGATGGGTGAACTGCTGTCAAAACTAAGTGTTTACTGGCGTCTATCATTTCTGATTTTGCAATTGCCTTCGAACCCCAAAGTAAGAAAACAACACCCTTTTTCTCCGCATTTATCTTTTGAATCACAGCGTCTGTAAATTGCTCCCACCCAAGTCCTTTGTGGCTGTCAGGTTTGCCTTCTTCGACGGTTAAAACAGTATTTAGCAATAAAACACCTTGTTTTGCCAAACGTTCTAAGTTTCCATTTTCAGGAAAAGCTTGACCTAAATCCGATTGAATTTCTTTGAAAATATTGTTCAAACTTTTCGGAAAAGGACGCACATCTGATTCTACTGAAAAACACAATCCATGCGCATGTCCTCTCGTTGGATAAG
>RFNX01000491.1 GCA_009926905.1 Flavobacteriales bacterium | reverse complement strand
ATTTTTCATCATATCTTTCAATTTTATAATTGATAGAGGTGAAGTCCATTTTTAACCAAGAAAGAGCTTCACTCCTAGAAAACAAGGAGGAATAGTCTCTTAACTGGTTAATTTGGTATTCCATTACTTTGTAATTAATGATTCGATTCAAAGTTATTGTTTTCTTGTTTTAATCGTGCCATTTTTGTTAGAAATTCGTCTTTTAGTATTAGTGCTAACTTATATGAACACAAAAAACATTCACTTATTAATTAATTCCTAATGCGCTTTGCGAAGATTTGTTTCGTTTATTCTCTAATTCAAATATACATTTTATTCTTACAAGTAACGTTTGCGGATGATGTCTCCCACGCCCCAACGAAATCAAAAAGCTTTGCGAACATACACTCACAGCCACAAGCTGGAAAAAGCGACCAGAGGAAGCTCATTTGCTGCTTTTTTTGTGGCGTCAAGTGATATGGAGCAAACTTGTAAATGTAGTTGGAGTGCGCAGAATGTGTGTTGCAAGGCGCATATATCTTCTAACAATAACTGCAATACTTCGCACTTTCATCGTGTGCCATTTCCAATTCTGAATTGTACAAATCGTTGACAATGTGCCCCGTTAATTCTATGAAATGATTGCAAACATCTTCCGTGGTTCCTTCTTTGAAATTGAGGTTGTAATTCGCTTTGACATCGACCAATGAAATGATTTTTGCCTCTGCTGGAAAATGATTGAAGCGCTCTTTGAAAAACAATGAGTACAAGGATAATTGAAGTGCGTGCTTACACGAAGCAAATGACTGAATCAAATCTTCATTAACAATTTTGAAAGTCACATCTTTGTCTGCCACGCGTCCACTTTTATAATCGATGACACGGTAATTTTCGCCTACTTTATCAATGCGATCTATGTAACCGCTAAAATGAATCGTTTTCTTTTTTCTATCCACTTCGATTTCAATGTCTTTTGACAATTTCATTTCCAACATCAAAATATCAATCGGTTCGGGCGTTTTAATGACAAATGCTTTTTCTTCCAACAACAAATTGCGTGTGATGGTCATCGCCATTTCGTAGCTCAGTAGATTTTTTCCTTTCAAGAACAGTGATTCGTCGCCACTAAAGTGATTTAGAAACTGTTTGTGCAAGACTTCTTTGTATAAATGCAACATAGTATCAATTCCCGAAGCTGAAAGCGGTGGTGGCGTTTTTGCCTTTTTCGTTCCATCTGTATTGTAATGTGCGTAAGGCGTGTACAATTCTTCCAAGGTGTCGTGAATGAACGTTCCAAACGTATTCGTTTCCAATTCTTCTTCGACGTCTTGATCTTCGCCCAATTCAGCTAAATAGCGGTAGTAAAAATCAAGGGGACAAGCAATGTATTTGTTCAACGCAGAAGCCGAAAGTGAACGCTCAAAAAATGAATCAATGCGTGCAATGATGTCCGGTGTTTTTTGAACTGTATTGAGTGGTTTAACTTTCTCTAATGGAAATGGAACGTTGTAAAAATGACGATTGATGACAAAATTTTTGTTGCGTCTCGTCAATTCTAATTCCAATTGCGTGATGTAGCGACTTGCTTCGTTACTGCCGATTTGTTCAATTGCCGTGGTATAGGTCAGCGTTAGTTTATTGCAATTGTGCAGTAAACGATAAAAATGATGTGCGAATAATCCTTGTTTGTCGCGCGTTGAAGGAAGTCCAAGTCCGTAACGTAAATCCATCGGAATGATTGTTTTTATCGGATTTGTACTTGGTAATTTCCCTTCGTTTAAGCCTAATACGATGATGTTTTCAAAGTCGAGTAAACGCGTTTCCAATAAACCCATAATTTGCAAACCGGTAATGGGATTTCCGTGGTAAGCGATGCTTTTTTTATTCCAATGTTGAAAGAAAAGCAATTTGAAACTTCTAAGATTAAAAGCAGGAATGTCTTCGTTCAGAATTTGTTCAAATGCAACTAATGATTCATCGAAAATGGAAATGATGTTGCGTTCAAAAGCAGCTTCCTTGGCTAAAAGACCTAAAAGAATTTTATTCAATTGACGAATGCAATTCATTCCTTTTTTCCAGTCGTTTTGCCAATCGGTATTCATAAATTCAAGTATTTCCATCACTTGTGTATCGAGCTGTAAATTCGCTACATTTTGGAAAATTCTATTTTTACGAATCGTTTCTTGTTCTACTTTAATGAGCGCTTGTTTTTCTTTCAAACCAAAGGCTGCGATGGTAAATACGTGATTGATAACGCGCTGTAAATCTTTGTGGTAAAT
>RFNX01000546.1 GCA_009926905.1 Flavobacteriales bacterium | reverse complement strand
CATTTCAGATGCAATCAGTGCGGACAAAGTGCAACAAACTATTTCTGAATTCCTTGTTGGAAAAGGCTTTAATGAAGCTTTAAACAATTCACTAACGAAGGGAAGTTACGTTGAGAAATTGGGTGGCGAAACCTTAAAAACAGCCCATCAAGTTGAAATGTTAAACCCCTTGAGCCAAGATTTGAATGTGATGCGCCAAACTTTGCTGTTTGGTTTAATGGAGAATATTCAGCACAACCAAAATCGTCAACATCCTGATTTAAAACTATTTGAATTTGGAAAAACATACTTCAATTTCAGTTCTGGATTTAATGAACAACGCAACATAGCCATTGCTTTAACAGGTTCAAAATCAGAAGAATCTTGGAACAATTCAAAAGAATCTGTTTCATATTTCACTTTAAAAGGAATTTTGGCAGCTCTTTTAGAAAGATTGGGATTCGCAGCAAATATTCAAGAAAAAGCATTTGAAAGTGATTTATTTGAAGACGCTCAAAAATTTGAACTATTTAAAAAATCAATTGCAGAATTAGGAGTTGTAAATTCTAAAATTCTCAAACATTTTGACGTCAAAAACCCTGTTTATTTCGCTGTAATCAATTTTGATTTATTGATGGAAACCTTGAAAACAGTGAAGATAAAATTCAAGGAATTGCCTAAAGCATTTGCGATTCGTCGCGATTTCTCTTTATTGGTAAACAAAGAAGTGAAATTTTCAGAACTGGAAGCAACAGCGAAAAAAAGTGAAAAACAACTTTTGAAAAGCGTTAATTTATTTGACGTTTACGAAGGCGACAAACTAGAAGCTGGCAAAAAATCGTATGCACTTTCATTCATTTTGCAAGACGGCGATCGCACGTTAACAGACCAAGAAATTGACAAAGCAATGGAACGTATTCGCCTTGCTATGGAAAAAGAAAACGGTGCTGTTCTACGTTCATAAATCTCTGTAAAACAATGGAAATCATATTACTAAATAGCAATAATTTAGTAGTTCCTTCTGTTTCAGGAATGGAATATTTCAACGAAAACCTTTATTTCATTTCCGATGATTCCAATGTTGTTTCAAAGTGCAATCTGAAAGGTGAACTGATAGAAATTCTTGGTTCTGATTCTTTGGAATATGAAATAGAAGCCAAAAAAGACAAAGCTGATTCAGAAGCAGCCACTTTGCTAAGCTTTGAAAACGAAGTATATTTAATGCTCATCGGCTCAGGTTCTACCATTAAAAATAGAAACCAAATGCGATTGATTTCGTTGGAATCTGGCAAGAATTTATATTTTGATATACTACCTTTCTACGAACTTTGTCGTTCAAAATTGAAAATAAAGCTTGAAGATTGGAACATTGAAGCTTTGGCTCATTTTGATTCTAAATTGTTCTTCTTCAATCGCGGAACAAACTCAATTATCGAAATCAATCAAAACGAGTTTATTAGTTTTTTGTCAAATCCAGAATCAAATATTTTTCTTCGTTCGATGCAATTAGAACTTGGAGAATTGGATGGAATTTCTTTAGGTATTTCAGGTGTCACAACGGATTCATCAGGTAATTTTTATTATACAGCAAGTGCTGAAGATACAAGTGATTGGTACAACGATGGAAAAATAATTGGAAGTGCGATCGGAAGCTTTCATTTTTCTCAATTAGCAGAAAATCTGAAACTTACTCCTTCTCCATTCACTACAGATGGAAAACTGATTTCAACAAAATTAGAAGCCATTTGCAAATTTTCTGAAAACCAATTTTTTGTTGCGTCTGACAATGATGGAGAAGCTTCCGAATTGTTTGAGTTGGAAATAATTTTTAACTAAAAAATCTTATTCGGATTCAAAATTCCTTTTGGGTCAAAAACCTTTTTAATGGCGCGCATCAAATCCAAAGTAACTTCAGGAAAAGCAATGTCCATATACGATTTCTGAACCAAACCAATTCCATGTTCACCAGAAAGCGTTCCTCCTAATTTTACAACTTCGGTAAATATTTCTCGAATTGCAATTGGTAATTCATTTTCCCATTGTTCGTCGCTCAGCTCACCTTTAATGATGTTCACGTGCAAGTTTCCATCACCAGCATGACCGTAACAAACGGAATGAAAACCGTATTTTTTTCCAATTTCTTTAACGTGAAAAAGCAATTGTGGCAAGGCAAAACGTGGAACAACAGTATCTTCTTCTTTGTAAATGGATTGTGATTTCACAGCCTCGCCTACTTTTCGGCGCAAACTCCAAAGAGTGTTCTTTTGTGCTTCTGAGTCAGCAAATAATATTTCATCTGTTTCAAAATTCTCAAGTACAACAAGAATTTTCTCACATTCTTTCATCAAAACTTCGGAATCAAAACCATCCACTTCAATGAGTAAATGCGCCTCATGATTATCGGAAACCTGAATTGAAAAATCTTGTGTAAACTGTTGTGTCCATGTCAAAGCATCACGTTCCATAAATTCCAATCCACTTGGTGTGATTCCTGCTTGAAAAATTGCTGCAACAGCTTCACATGCTTTTTGCGCATCGAAAAAAGGAACCAACATCAACATATCTGTTGTCGGATGAGGAATTAATCTTAAAACAATTTTTGTAATGATTCCAAGTGTGCCTTCAGAACCCACAATCAATTGCGTTAAATTATAACCAGTTGCATTTTTCAGAACATTAGCACCCGTCCAAATAACTTCACCTGATGGCAAAACTACTTCTAAATTCAGAACATAATCTTTTGTAACACCGTATTTTACAGCTTTTGGTCCTCCAGAGTTTTCAGAAACATTTCCACCGATAAAACACGAACCCTTACTCGCAGGATCGGGCGGATAAAACAAACCTTTCGCTTTAACAGCATCTTGCAAAACTTGCGTAATCACTCCAGGTTCAGTCGTTACTTGATGATTTTTTTCGTCAATTTCTAAAATGTGATTGAATTTCTCCATTGAAATTAAAACACCATAATGTGTTGGAAGCGCTCCCCCACTCAATCCAGTTCGAGCACCAGCTGGAGTAACAGGAATTTCATTTTCAAAACAATAGCGCATAACTGTCGATATTTCTTCAACTGTTGTTGGTTTCAAGATAATTGAAGGCGGAAAATTGAAATCTTCTGTTTCGTCGTGACCGTATTCAATCAATTGCTCTTCGTTCGTGAATGCTTTATCTAAAAGTAGATTTTGCAAATACTCAACGTGTTCTTTTGAAATTCCCATTTGAGTTTGTCGTTTGATTCCAAAATTAAGAAATTCAACTAAATGAACGATTTCAGCCAACAGAATCTATTTAAATTACAGAGATTTTGAATAAATGAAATACCTTTACTTTAAAACTAAAAGTTAAAAGTTAAAAATTAAGAGTTAAGAGATAAAAGTTAAAT
>RFNX01000219.1 GCA_009926905.1 Flavobacteriales bacterium | reverse complement strand
TGTCTAAATTCAATTTTGCAACAGCATCTTTCCATTCTTCGTGCATTTCGATGGGATTGATGACCGGTTTCAATATCTGATTTTCCAATGTTGATTCTCTTCCGTCCCAAAAGAAAAAGTTTTCCCAACCTAAATTGACTAATGCCATCGATTGACGATTTCCAAAAAATCCATCAATTCCAACTGAATAACGATTAGTGTCTGAAAATGAATTGTTTAGATTGTGACAAGTTGCACAACTCATCGAATTGTCTCCACTTAGTTTTTTTTCATAAAAAAGATAGCGTCCTAATTCCACTCCTTCAACCGTCATTTGGTTGTCAACAGGAATAATCATTTGAGGAAAATGACTTGGTATTTCTAAATTGTAAGGTGTTGCTTTGTATTCAGCTTTATCTTTATTACAAGCCGTAATTAGCAATATGACAGAAAAGAAAAAATAGAGTTTTCGCATTAATAAGGTGACAAAGATTGTTTGAAATTTTGAACAACTTTCTGAGTTAAAAGTTCTTGACCAGAGGCTGTATGTGTTAAAAATTCTGTTTTTAAATCAATGTTTTGACCATTATTCTGTAATAACTGTGAAAGGTTCAATTTCAAAGGAAGTACATATTCGTTTGCTGAAGGATTTAACCACGATAAGTTTGAAAAGTTAAAGGTCTGTAAATAAGCATCAGTACCAATATGGAAACTAAAACTATGGTCAAACAAAGGATTTCCGTCCGCAATCGTATCCACTTTTCCTTCGATGTTTAAGAAAATATAGCCAGGATTCCAACCCCAGTGCATAGGTCCAGCATTACTTATATTCAACGGACTATCATTTGGAAACGCAGAAGGATCGCTATGATTCAAACTTGAAATAACACCAATACTTCCTTGCAAATTGGAGAATTTTGTGTAATCCCCAATTTTTCTCATCAGTAAAGTCCCAGTTTCTCTGTAATCAAAAAGTACAGCTTGCGACAATTGAACAGTATCATTACCAATTCCAGAAAGATAACATTTGATGTCCGTAAATTTCACTTGATAGCCTTCTGCTGTTGTGTAAATGGAATCTAAAAAGAGATTTCCGTTTCCAAAAAAAGGTTGGATTGTCATGCTGATGAATTTATCAGGAGTTGGAGTTGGTTCGAGATCTTTCTTTTTACAAGAGAAAAGCACCAACGAACTAACTATCAAAAAAGTTATTGCTCTCATATTACAAATTTAACTCTTTTTGGACTTAATTTTCTATCTTTAAAATATAAAAATCGATTTTGAGCAAAATAGAAGAATTAGATAGAGAAACCTTTCCATTGATGGTTTTGAATGCATCTGCAGGAAGTGGAAAAACGCATCAACTTGTTTTGGAATACCTAAAAATATTATTGGGCGAAAATGGCAATCGTTCCAAATATAAGTCCATTGTGGCAATGACTTTTACGAACAAAGCTGCATTGGAAATGAAGAACAGAATCATTGAAACCTTGGATGGAATTGTACGTTTTGACGGTTCGCAAAAGAAACTTGAATCGATGATGCAAACGTTAATGAGTTCCTTGAAAATGGATGAATTGACACTCAAGAAACGCTGTGAATTTGCTTTGGCCGACATCCTTCACGGATACGAAGATTTTCATGTTTCTACAATTGATAAATTTAATTTGCGATTGATTCGTTCTTTTAGCCGCGATTTGGATTTGCCTGGCGATTTTGAAATCAATTTGGACGAACGAAAATTAGTGGAAGATGTCGTTGATTTATTGATGAGTAAATTGGGTTTCGATAATGAAGAGAAATTGACGAAATTAATGACGCGCTACGCCAAAACGAATTTAGAAGAAGGCGCTCGTTGGGATTTCAAACGTCAATTAGTGGAATTTGCAATGATTTTGAGTTCAGAACGCAATCAAGAAATGGTTGCGAAATTGATGGAATTGCAGTTGGACGAAACAGCTTATGAAGAATTGCGTTCTGATTTAAACGTAATGAAAGACGCACTAATTTTTAACATTAAAGCAGTTGGAGAATTGTTTATTTCAATGAATTTAGACGCTAGTTCTCTGCCTGGTGGTAAAACAAGTGAAAAAGCTCTTTTAGCAGTAAACGGTATTGACAGCATTCCTATTCCGAAAACGAACGGAGAGTTATTCAGTGATACCGTTATAAAAGGTTGTTCGCCGGATGAAAAGAAGTATTTTCCAGCAGAATTAGCAGATGCAATTTTAACTGCAAATGACTTGTATATTCGAACTTACCCAAGTTATTTGGTCTTGCAAAAATACATTGCGAATTTCTTCAATATGGCGCTTTTGCAATTCATTGGAACGGCTTTGAATGAAATTCGAGACAACGAACAATTGATTCGTATTTCAGAGTTCAATAAATTAATCAGTCATTTAGTGAGTGGGGAAGAGGCGCCCTATATTTATGAACGTTTGGGCACGCGTTTGGAACATTTTTTATTGGATGAGTTTCAAGATACGTCACGTTTGCAATGGCTGAATTTGATACCCTTAATGCACGAATCGTTGTCTAATAACAGACGCGATTTAATTGTGGGCGATGCCAAACAATCGATTTATCGTTTTAATAATGGAATTGCAGATCAATTTGTCGCCTTGCCAACTATTTACAATCCTGAAAATGATGCTTTTATTCAAAATCGTTCGGAGTATTTTTCGATGCGCGGAAAGAAGATTGATTTAGAAGATAATTACCGATCAGCGAAAGAAATCGTTGATTTTAACAATACGTTTTTTGAAGCTTTAAAACCTAAGTTAAGTGAACGTTCGCAATCGTTTTACAATTCAATTTCTCAAAATCCTAAATCGAAAAAAGAAGGTTTTGTGAAAGTTGTTTCCAGACTTGGAAAGATTGATTTTGAAGATATGATGGAAAACATCAAATCGGTGATTCAAAAATGTGATGAAGACGATTTTCAACGTGGAGATATTTGCATTCTAACAGCTAAAAATAAAGAAGGAAGCCAAATTGCGAATGCGCTCACAGATGCAGGGATTGAGGTGGTTTCGCAAGAATCACTTTTGGTAGGAAAAGATGCTCAAGTACAATTATTAGTTTCGTATTTGAAACGTCGTGCTTTCCCTTCAAAGAAAACGGAAATCAAGCGATTTGCTGAACTGTACATGCGCCTTACCCCGAATGGAAGCATTGAAAAATACTTGAGTTATTTTGAAAATGTTACGCTTCCAAATGGAACAACTTTCAGAGATTTTAGCGATGCGCGCTTCATCGAAGATTATTTTGAAGGCGAAAGTAAATTCTTCGTTTCCTATGAAAACATCTATGATTTAGCTGGAAAGTTCGTTGAAATGATGCATTGGAAAGAAACAGAAAATCCATATTTGCACCATTTTTTGGACGTGATTTTTGATTTTCAGTCAAACAAGCGTTCCGATTTGGGTTACTTTTTAGATTATTTTGAAGATAAAAAATCGGTTATTTCACTTCAGATGCCTGATTCAAATAAGGCAGTGAAAATTATGACCATTCACAAATCGAAAGGATTGGAATTTCCTGTTGTGATTATTCCTTCATTAGATTTTGATATTAAAATTCGAAATAATTCAAAATTCCTTGTTGAAGTAGGCGATAAAATTATTTATAGCCACGTTTCCAGTAAAAATAAAATCACAGAATTGGCAACGTTTGCGCAACAAGAAGAAGAATTGATTTTCTTGGATAAGTTGAATTTGTGCTACGTTGCGCTAACGCGACCGATTGAACGCTTGTATGCATTTAATTATTTTAAAGACGGAATTGGTAAACTGTTTCACGATGAAATTGTTGAAATTGCAAACGAAGTTGGTGAGATGAATGAAGCCATTTTTATTTCAGGTGAAGAAAAAATGCGCGTTGGTGCAGAAGCCAAAAAAGAAGATCATTTCTATTTGCCTGGAGAATTCAGCGATCGATTGTGGTATCCAGATATTGTGTTTCGTAAATTGAATACAACAGAAGTAGAATTGGATCAATCAGAGATTAATTTTGGAAATAATTTCCACGTATTAATGGCTAAATGCAATTCGAAATCCGAGGTTGAAAGTCAATTGGCACAATTGATTAAAGAAGGATTATTGGACACAAATAACCGCGATTTGCTGGAAGAAAAAGCACTTCAGTTTTTTGATTGCGCGGAACAAAAAGGAATTTTGAAAGACGTCAAAGAGTTTATCAATGAAGAATTAATTTTGGTAGAAATGGAAGATGCGAAGCGGCCAGATAAGATTTTAGTGAGAGAAAATGAATTGATTGTTATCGATTTCAAAACAGGAAAGGAAAAATTGCAACATCAATTTCAAATTACCAATTACAATTCAATCTTGAAGGAAATGTTTAATTGTGACGTTTTGAGTTATTTGTACTACACAGAAACGCAGGAATTATTACAAATTTGATTGGTTGCGTTCTCTTGACATTTTAAGGAATGTATAAATAATCGGATGAGGAATATCTCTTGTAGATGAAATTTGTGGACAAAAAGCACAAACAACAAAGAAAGGATGTCCATTTAAACTGATTATTTCTGGATCTTCAAATTGATTGTTTGCTTCGATGTCAATTACAGTCCCGTTTAACTGCTGAATTAATTGAGGATAAAGGCTGAAACGAGAAGAAGTCAATTCTGTATTGCTAAAGTTTTCATACAGTTTATCGAAATTCTTAGATTGTGGGTGTATTGAAACGCGTTCAAATTGATTTCCAGAAACCAAGTTATCAGAAATTAACTTTTCTCCATTTGCGTTTAAATTGTTGGTGAGAATTAAATAATCCATAAAAAATTTAAAGGCTTCACCGGTTATTAAAACAGGAATTTTTCTGGAAGTGATTGCCTTGAAAATTCCATTGAGAAAAAATAAATTCTGAAAGGAGCCAGGTGCAACCCATACTCCATCAAATTGCTCGAAATAAACGGGTTTATGTTGTACGGCTTCACTCACACGAATCCAGTAATAATTAACTTCGATTTCTAAGAAATTAGCAGAATGATCCAACGATAAATTGGTCGCGTGATGAGAATTAAACGTGAAGTTATAATCCCCAATGATAGCTATTTTGAGTACAACACTCATTAACTAATTCGTTCGTTCAATTAATTTTTGAACCAAGCTCTTAGTTTTGCGTTAGAGACATTTAGAGATTCATCCAACTGCGTTTGAACATTATATCTCCAAACTTTACAGCTGAAATTTGCTTCAAATAACGAATAATCTCCAGTATTATCAGAAGCTTGTTTGATCAAAGTAAAAGTTGCAGTTTGTCCTAAATCAGATTGACGTGAAATCCAAATGTTTCCACTTTGATCGGTGTATTCAAATTGAACACCAACATCACTTACTGGATTTGTAAATGTACTCCAATTTTTGAACGGTAAAGCAACTGCGGAATTACTTAAGTTAAAATCGTTAAACATAGTAAGTGTTGGCTCAGTATTAGCAGATGCATCCCAACCAAGTGCGCCTAAAGTTAACTTTACAGCTCTTTGATTGTAAGGTGACCTCATTTCTGAAATATAAAGCATTTTGGATAAGTCCGGAGAGTTTAAGATAGAATCCCTTTTACTTGATTCACCTTTGTATCCTTCTACATTTTGCGTAAACTCAATTTGTGTTCCGTTCACATATCCAACGAATGTTGCATTTAGGTCAAGCTTATTTACTGGTGGTGGAATAACCTCGTGTTCAATACAAGAACTGACAGCGAAAAATACAGTAAAAAGGAAAAATAATTTGGTTAATAGTCTCATTTTTTGAGTAATTAAGTTTTATTGTCTAACAAATTTAAGTTTTAATACGAAATAATCAAAAAAAAGATGCCTTTTGAATTAAACTTGTTTTAATTATTTTTTTCGAATACTAAAATTGCTCACAACAGTCATCTTTAATCCCATTGCATCAATAGTTGTAGTAAGCACTCCATTCGAATTGATGAACATTCCATTTGTAACATCAAAAGTGCTCAATAATTCACCTGAAATAGATGGTGCCATTGCGTTCATTGTACCTAAAGCAGCTTGGTCTTCACTGTCTAAATCCATTTGACTTGTGCCGCCGAAATTATCAATTTCCATTGTGGAATTTCCATCTTCATCTTTTGCATTCGCGTTTCCTTCAAACATATCTGCATTTTTATCCGTTCGGATAGTCTCACCAATTACCGCTTGAGTGGCAGTTAATGTTTTTATTTTTTCATTTACTGTGTACATTCCTGCTCTAACAGTGATTTCTTCGTTTTGCTTCACATCTCCTTCAGGTAAGATCAAAAATTGTAATAAATCATAAGGTATGATGTCAATTTCATCGCTTTCTTCATTTTCTTTAACTGTTACTTTTTTAGGAGTTTTCACTGTTGTTACGGAATAACCAGCTTTCATTTTTCCAGTTTTAGGATCAAATTCAGCATATACGTCAACTTTTTCGCCATCCACTTCTGCACCTGCGCTAGCTCCATGATCGTTTGCATTTCCATACACCAAAACGTTAGATGTAGGTGTTGTTACCAAATAAACTTTTTTCAAAAAGGTAAAATTTCCTTTTTTATCTACTTTCACTTCACTTTTAATGGCATTTTTAGGAACATTTAAAATGGAAGCAACGCTTATCCCTTTTGAGTTTTTAACATTGAAATTTGTCAAATACAATGTTCCAGTTGCGTCACCTTCTGCATCTACAGCGCTTATGGCAAGCACAAAATCAACGGTTGTTAAATACTTGTCTTGGGATTCAATTCCCATCATCGACATTGAAATATTATCGGTGATTGTTGCCCCAAAAGCGTAGGCTGCACCTGCTTTCCATTTGTAATTTAGTTCTGTTGCAAATGCATTAATCGTTAAGAAACAAGCTGCTAAAAGTGTAATAGATGTTTTCATAGGTAGTTAATTTGAATTTTTAAGTTGATCAAGGAATGACGAAAAACTGTGCCAAACATCGTAAGTACTTAAATCACATTCTGATTGAATGAGTTTAAATACTTCATCTGACTTAGTAGTTTCAATTTTTTTTGTTCCGCAAAAGATTTCCAATGCAGCCAAATGTTGATTGAGAGCTTTTTCGATTTGTTCGTTCGTTAATAATTCAATTGCTTCAGATTTTGATTGAATTGTTATGGTTTCTACAGCCGATTCTGTCAAAGAAAAAACACTAAATGCATTTGAAGCTCTTTTTTCTAAAAAATCGATTTTGTAATAGACTTTATCCAACACATTGTCACTAAAAATATCGACAAGCGATTGCGCTTTTTCTGGATTTTCTTGATTTAGTTTTTCCCAATCGTCTCCGTAGATTTCATTGAGAATCAAAAACTGTTTCAACTCGGGTTCGAGAGCAGTCAATTCTTCTATGGTCAATTTTCTAAATCGCATTCTAATTTCCTTCTTTCACTACTTGAACACGTAAGGAAATATCCAAAACTTCATCGATTGTTTTTTCTGATATTCCTTGTTCTAAAACGAATTTGTATTTCCCTTTAAATGGTAATTTACGACGTTTAAATATCAGCTGATGCTCTACGATTGTACCTGTTTTTTTACCAATCCACGAACCGTCAGGATAGGTTGTTTTGATTTCATAAGGTTCACGTACCGTTTTTCCGTGAGGAGGCGTCGTATTCAAGAAAACCCATAAATTACTGTATTTGTAGTCCGTTGTTGTTCTTAAAGTGATAATGAAATCGTATAAAGTTGTCGTGTCTTTTAAATTTATTGTGAATGAAGGTTTCACTTTTTGTTCCCAAATGTGACCTTTGAATGCAAAAGATTTATTGTACAATGCTTCTTCCTCGCACGATTGCAAAAGAAAAACAAAACCGATTAAAAATAAAGCGATGCGCATACTTGAAATTAGTTGTTAGTTGTTGAATTATTCTGAGG
>RFNX01000448.1 GCA_009926905.1 Flavobacteriales bacterium | reverse complement strand
ATTATAATATCTGAGGAAAAGTGTGTTGCTACGATTCCTAACATTCTTAGAGCTAATCCTGACTCACCGACATTTAATTCAATTGGTTGATTCAATTTTTGAGTAGGAGGTATAATTTCGAATCCATTTTCTACTTGGATGATTGTAGCACCTAATTGATGAATGCATTTTTTTATAGCTTTGACATCATTCGATTCATCACTATTAAAAATGTGACTTTTAGAATTAGAGAGCAATGATAAATAAATGCTCTTTGAGCGTAGCTTTTTGACGAGTTTGCTTTTATTTTTGCTTTGTAATTAAAAGGCTCAATTCGCTTGTTCATTTTTGTCTTCTGAAAAAGTTTTAGCTTGGATTCGAATTGACTCTTGATGTATTAAGCGAAACAATTGATTGGAAAACTGTGGCGATAACTGGGCTTTACTTGCTTTTTCCAAATTTTTTCTCAACGATTCTTCCCACTGATTATTTTGAAGAATAACTGCATTTTTTTCTTTCTTGAAATTTCCAATTTTTTCAGAAATACCCATTCTTTCACTCAAAATACGGATGATTTCTTCGTCTTTGGTGGTTAACTGAGATCGCATTTCTATAATTTCATCCGCGGCAATTTCTTCTCTTCCACGAACTTTTAGAGATTGTAGCAATTCCCCTAATTGAAAAGGAGTTATTTGTTGTTTGGCATCAGTCCAAGCTATTGATGGATTAAAATGCGTTTCAACCATCAATCCATCGTACTTTAAATCAAATGCTTTTTGAGCAATGTCCAAAAGTAAAAAATCCCTTCCTCCAATATGTGAAGGATCGCAAATCAAGGGAATATTTGGTAATTCTTGTTTTAAATCAATCGGAATTTGCCAATTTGGATTGTTGCGATATTTGGTCTTTTCATAAACAGAAAATCCTCTGTGAATGGCTGAGATATTTTTTATTCCAACTTTTTCAATGCGCTCAATTGCACCTAACCATAATTTTAAATCTGGATTTGTTGGATTTTTTACCATTACAGGAATGTCAACTCCAGCCAAAGCATCCGCAATTTCTTGGACTGTAAAAGGATTAGCTGTAGATCTTGCACCAATCCAAACCATGTCAAATCCAGCTTTTAAAACAGCTTCAACGTGTTCTGCTTTGGCGACTTCTGTACAGACTTTCAGTCCGTATTTTTCTTTTACCTCTTGCAACCAAGGAATGGCGTCGTTTCCAATTCCTTCAAATTCACCTGGACGAGTTCTTGGTTTCCAAATTCCAGCACGGAAATAATCCAAAGGCAACTTCGTAAGACCTTCAGCTGTCTCTAAAACTTGTTCTCTTGTTTCTGCGCTGCAAGGTCCAGCTATGAGGGTATTTGGTGACATTTCGCTTTCTTGAAAAACAAGTACAACTGAATAATGTTCTTGTTATTTCGCGTAATTTACAGCTCTTTTCTCACGAATTACGGTAACCTTCACTTGACCAGGATACGTCATTTCAGTTTGAATACGTTGTGAAATTGTAAACGATAATTCTTCAGAACGTTGGTCGCTTACTTTTTCAGCTTCAACTAGAACACGAAGTTCTCTACCAGCCTGAATTGCATAAGCACTTTGAACTCCATCGTAAGACAATGCCAAGTTTTCCAATTCTTTGATGCGTTTGATATAAGCTTCGACGATTTCTCTTCTTGCACCTGGACGTGCACCAGAAATGGCATCACAAACCTGAACAATTGGTGAAATTAAAGTCGTCATTTCGATTTCGTCGTGGTGAGCTCCTATTGCATTTAAAACGTCGCCTTTTTCACCAAATTTCTCAGCTATTTTCATACCTAATATAGCGTGTGGCAATTCTGGTTCTTCATCTGGAACTTTACCAATATCGTGTAATAAACCAGCTCTTTTAGCCAATTTCACATTCAAACCAAGTTCAGCAGCCATGATTGCACAAAGGTTCGCAACCTCCCTGCTATGTTGTAACAAGTTTTGTCCGTAAGAAGAACGGTATTTCATACGACCAATCATTCTCATCAATTCTGGATGTAAACCGTGAATACCTAAATCGATACACGTTCTACGACCAGTTTCAGCAATTTCTTCGTCTAATTGTTTTTTCGTTTTTGCAACTACTTCCTCAATTCTTGCAGGGTGAATACGTCCGTCAGAAACCAATTGATGCAATGATAAACGTGCGATTTCTCTTCTAACTGGATCAAAACAAGAGAGGATAATTGCTTCTGGTGTATCGTCAACTATGATTTCAACTCCTGTTGCTGCTTCTAATGCACGAATGTTACGTCCTTCACGACCAATGATTCTACCTTTAACTTCGTCAGATTCTATATTGAAAACAGAAACTGCATTTTCAATTGCTTGTTCAGTAGCCACACGTTGAATGGATTGAATCACAATTTTACGCGCTTCTTTATTTGCATTCAATTTTGCTTCTTCTGTAATTTCTTTGATAGTTGCCATTGCACCTGTTCGCGCCTCATCTTTCAAAGCTTCCATCAGTAAATTCTTAGCATCTTCTGCTGAAATCCCACTGATTTTTGACAATTCTGCAACGCGTTTATTT
>RFNX01000587.1 GCA_009926905.1 Flavobacteriales bacterium | reverse complement strand
CTTTTCCTTCAAAATACTCCAAAAGCGCTCCACCACCAGTACTTACGTGACTAACAGCATCAGCATACCCAAATTTTTGAACAGCCGCAGCACTATCGCCACCACCAATCAAACTGTAAGCTCCTTTTTTTGTAGCTTCAGCTACGGCTTCAGCGATTGTTTTAGTTCCGTTTGCAAATGCATCCATTTCGAAAACTCCCATCGGGCCATTCCACAAAATGGTTTTACTTCCTAAAACAACATCACGGAAATTAACTGCTGCTTGTGTTCCGATGTCTAAGCCCATCCAACCAGATGGAATAGCAAAACTGCTCACATTTTGAGTCGCAGCATCCGCTGCAAATTTATCAGCAATTACAGAATCAATAGGTAAAAAGATTTGAACGCCTTTTTCTTCTGCTTTCACTAAAATTTCTTTACAAGTATCTAATCGCTCGTCCTCACACAATGAATTTCCAATTTCTCCACCAGTAGCTTTGAAAAAAGTGTAAGCCATTCCGCCTCCAATAATGATGTTGTCAGCAAGGTTTAATAGGTTTTCAATGATTAAAATTTTATCAGAAACCTTTGCTCCACCAACGATTGCTGTAAACGGATGTTCTGTCTTCTCCATTACTTTACGTGCACTTTCAATCTCAGCATCCATTAAGAATCCAGCCATTTTATCATTTGGAAAGAAACTCGCAATTTGAGTTGTACTTGCATGTGCTCTGTGCGCGGTTCCAAATGCGTCGTTTACATAACAATTGCCCAATGCAGCTAATTTTCCAGCAAAGTCCATATCGCCTTTTGTCTCTTCTTTGTAAAAACGTACGTTTTCTAAAACAAGAATTTCACCAGCTTTTAAATCACGACTCATTTCCACTGCTTGTTCACCAATACAATCGTTTGCAAACAACACTTTCGTTCCCGTTAATTCTTCAATTCTTTTCGTGATGTGACGCAATGAAAATTTGTCTTCAGGTCCTTCCTTCGGTCTTCCTAAATGCGACATAACAATTAAACTTCCGCCTTTTTCCAAAATGTGTTTCATCGTTGGAAGTGCTGCTCGGATTCTTTTGTCGTCAGTAATTTCAAGCGTCTCTTTGTCTAAAGGAACGTTAAAGTCAACGCGGATAAGTACTTTTTTACCGCTAAAGTCGTAGGATTTGAAGTCTATCATAATTCTGATTTTTTGGCAAATCTAAGGAAACATTCTAAATATTTAGCGCTTCTTTTTTAGCTAAGTTTCTTGTCAAATCAAAATATTTCCGCAGTTTTGTGTAAAATACATTTTTATGAATAAAATCTTGTTTGCAGTTTCGTTATCGCTAATTTTATTTAGTTGTAAATCAGGTAAATCAAAATTTGACGATGTCGATGGTCCTGTCGCTGAAGAAAGCTATTACGACGGTTCAGAATATCAATACGACACAACTGAAATTTATGAGGAAGGATATGATGAATATGAGGGCTTAGAAGGTTTTGACGAGCCGAAAGTTAGAGGAATTTACAATTCTTCACGTACACTTTTGACAGATTTGATTCACACAAAATTGGAAGTGAGCTTTGATTGGGAGAAATCTCAAATGAAAGGGAAAGCTACTATTACTGCGAAACAACATTTTTATGCTTCTGACAGTTTGATTTTAGATGCAAAAGGAATGGATGTCAATAAAGTGGAACTAAACGGTAAGGTATTGACTTTCAATTATACAGATTCATTGAAATTGCGTATTAAATTGGATAAGGTTTATACAAAAGATGAGAAATACACCGTTGTAATTGACTACGTTTCTAAACCAGAAGAAAGAAAAACAGGCGGAAGTTCGGCAATTACATCCGATAAAGGTTTGTATTTCATCAATCCTAAAGGAGAAATCAAAGGTAAAATGCCTCAAATTTGGACACAAGGTGAAACAGAAGCGAATTCAGTTTGGTTTCCAACAATTGATGCTCCAAACGCGAAAAGTACACAAGAAATGTACATCACAGTTGCTGATAAATATTTGACATTATCTAACGGAAAATTATTGGATTCAAAGAAAAATGTTGACGGCTCAAGAACAGATCATTGGAAACAAGATTTGCCTCATGCTCCGTATTTATTCATGATGGCAGTCGGTGAATTTAAAGTGATTAAAGATACTTACGTGCGTCAAGACGGTTCAAAAATGGACGTGAATTATTATGTAGAACCGGAATACGAAGCAAGTGCAAAATCAATTTTTGGTGAAACACCGAACATGATTAAATTCTTCTCTCAAAAATTAGGCGTTGAATTCCCTTGGGATAAATACAGTCAAATCGTTGTAAGAGATTACGTTTCTGGAGCTATGGAAAACACAGGAGCAGTCATTTTTGGAGATTTCGTTTACAAAACAGAACGCGAGTTGATGGATGCAAATGACCAATCTACTGTTGCTCATGAATTGTTCCACCATTGGTTTGGAGATTTAGTAACATGTGAGTCTTGGGCGAATTTACCATTGAACGAGTCGTTTGCAAACTATTCTCAGTATTTATGGGACGAGCACCGATTTGGAATAGACGAAGCTGATTACCAAGCTGAGCAAGAAGCGAACGGTTATTTTGACAATGGGATGTCGCAAGGCTACCATAACTTGATTTGGTATTCGCATTTTGACAAAGAAGATATGTTTGATGGACATTCTTACAACAAAGGTGGACGTATTTTGCACATGTTGAGAAACTACTTAGGAGACGAAGCGTTTTTCAAAGGTTTAAATAACTATTTGACAACAAATAAATACAAAGCTGCTGAGGTTCATAATTTAAGAATGGCTTTCGAAGAAGTGACAGGTGAAGATTTGAATTGGTTCTTTGACCAATGGTTTTTAGGAAAAGGTCATCCAATTGTGTTCACAACGCAAACAATCAATCCTGAAAATCAACAGTAACAATTGGAATCACACAAAAACAAAATACAGACGATTTTCCAATTTATAAATTGCCAGTCAGTTTCGCTATTTGGGATGCAAATGGAAAAAGGACGGAAAAAGTAACGATTGACAGCTTAGAGCAATCATTTACGTTTGCTTATACTGGTGAATTGAAAAATGTTTTATTTGATGAAAACCAAGTGCTTTTAGGTAAATATTACGAAGATAAACCAACTGCACAGTTCGTACACCAATTTTATAATTCAAATCGTTATAAAGCACGTTACACATCAATTAAACGTTTATCACGCACGAAAAGTGATGTGGTTGATAAATTGTTGTACGATGCGATGAACGATCCGTTTTGGCACATTCGTTTGACAGCGGTTGAACATTACTCAAAATCAAAAACTGCATTAGTAGAGAAGGTTTTATTGAAAGTGAAAGAAATCGCTCAAAACGATGCGAAATCTCAAACAAGAGCAGAATCTATCAATTGCTTAACTTCTTTATCTTCTGAAGAAGCGACTATTTTCTTTAAAGACGTGATTGCGAAGGAAAAATCATTTTTAGTAATTTCTACAGCATTGCAAGTTTTATCAGATATCAATCCGAAAGAAGCGTTGGATTATGCACGTGGAATGGAAAAAGAAAACGTTAAAAGTATGAACGTAACTGTTGGTGAAATTTACAGCCAGCAAGGAGAAGCGCAAGACAATGAGTTTTTGATAGATTGTTAAAATCAGGAACGTTAAAAGGCTACGATGAATTGAGAGTAATGTTTGCTTATGTTGTTTACATGATTCGAATGGACATCGACTTACAAGAAAAATCTCATTCTGTATTCAGCTATCTGAATGAAAACGGAGGTAACTACACAAGAATGTACTTGTCAAGAGCGATTGAATATTCAATGTCAACTTTCCAAGAAAAAATCAATGCTTTAGAAATGGAAATCGCTGAATTGGAAGCTGCAAAATCTTTCGGTCAAGCAGATGAGAAAAAACGAATGAAACAACGTTACGAAGATTTGATTTCTAACTTGACACCACTACTTACAGTTGAAGAAGGAGGATATTAGAATTCTTAATTCTTAATTTTTAATCTACACGCTTTAACCATAAATTGCAATTTTCTGTAAAAAGAAGCTTGTGATTTGTGGTTTTTTTTGTGGGCTCAATTTTCAAAATTGAATTCCTTTTTTAAAATCGGTTGCTGTTCTTAAACCTTATATTTTCCTAAAAAAATCAGAAAGACAACTTTATGTAAATTTTACATTGAATTAATATTCACTATGAATTAGATTTATAACATTGCAACTTAAAAACTAACACCATGAAAAAACAAATTACTTTACTTTTATTTTTGGCTACAATCCTGATTGTTCAAGCATCTCAACCTAGAAAAGTTTTGATTATCGGAATTGACGGACTTAGAACTGATGCTTTACAACAAGCGAATACTCCTTTTCTTGATGCATTAATTGCCAGTGGTTTTTATACTTATGAGTCATGGCATGAAGGAATTACTGTATCAGGTCCATCTTGGTCAACAATCATGTGTGGAGTTGAATTTCCAAAACACGGAGTTACAAGTAATTCATATTCAGGAAGTAATTATAATAATTACCCCTATTTTACAAAAAGAGCAAAGGAATGTCTTCCTGATTTATACCAAGTTCAAGTTGTTCAATGGGCACCAATGAGCGATAATGTTTATAACGATGCATGGGATCAAAAAATTAAAGTTTGTGACGGATGTGGTGACAATAGCGTAGCCGCTGCAAATACACAGTTGCAAAACCCTGATTTAGATGTTTTATTCGTTTATTTTGATGAGTGTGATTTAACAGGACATTCAACAGGATTCAGTCCTTTAAATCCCGCTTATATCAATGCAATACAAACCGTTGATGGTCACATTGGTAACATCATGAATGCTTTGCAAAGTCGTCCAACTTATGCTGAAGAAGATTGGATTGTTTTAATTACAACAGATCATGGAGGAATTGGAACTGGTCATGGAGGAAATACACCAACAGAGCGTAAAATCTGGTGGATTGGAAGCGGAAATAATCCAGTTTCGAATCAATTAACAAATGTGGTAGATCCAGGAAGTTATGTTATGGGAAATAGAGATAGCGTTGTAGCACTTAACAATCCTTCCCAAGCGGACATCGCAGTTACAGCTTTAGATCATTTATTTAGAGGAACAAATTGTAATCCTTTCAACCCAACATGGAATTTAGACGGGCAATCTTGGTTAGATTCTTTACATGTTGAAAGTGCTGGTTTGAAGCCTGTTAAAAATGACAAATTGGAAATAAAAATGTTTCCAAATCCAACAGTTGATATCTTATCGGTTTGGTTTCCAAATGACAAAAAC
>RFNX01000134.1 GCA_009926905.1 Flavobacteriales bacterium | reverse complement strand
ACGGAATTGCCGCTTACGGTTTTGCATATTTTATGATTCACGATGTCTATATTCACCGTCGTTTCAAATGGTTGCGCGATATCGACCATCCATATTTTTACGCCATTCGTAAAGCGCACAAAATCCACCACAAAAATATCGGTAAAGAAAAAGGAGAATGTTTTGGAATGTTGATTGTTCCTCCAAAGTTCTACAAAGAAGCTAAGAAAACGTTTCTGCGAAAAACAAGTAATTAATGAGTTTATACCTCTGGATAATACTACTTTCCTTTGCTGGACCACTTCTCCTGAGTTTTGACAAGAAAGTTCACTTTTACACCTATTGGAAATCCATTGGAGTAGCTGTTTTAATTATTGGTTTTTTCTTTCTTATCTGGGACGAAGCCTTTACAAGATGGGGGGTTTGGGGATTCACGCCGAAGTATTTATTGAAAATCTATTTTGGACATTTACCTTTAGAAGAAGTGCTATTCTTTTTCATCGTTCCTTACAATTGTGTATTCATTCACGAAGTTCAAAAAGCTTATTTTCCAAATTTGAATCTCAGCAAGCTCGCAAAAGGGTTCACTGTAGTTTTTCTAATCGCAGCTTTATTATTGGCCGTTTTCAATTTCAAAAATTATTATACGTTTTCAGCTACAACAACTTCTTTATTGCTAACGATTTATGTTGTTGTCAGAAAATTCGAATGGTTTCCAAGATTCGTATTGACGTACCTCATTTGCTTTGTGCCTTTCTTCATTGTAAATGGCATTTTGACAGGAATGTTCACGCCCGAACCAGTAGTTTGGTACAGCAAATTCCACATTGTTGGTTGGCGAATCGTGACCATTCCAATGGAAGATCTTTTTTATAATTACAGTCTTTTGTTGCCCATCATTTGGATCCACGAATGGTTGAAGCCAGTTTTTAGTTCTGAAAAGACGAAATGAAGCAGTTTTCGGAGCAGACAATCGACAATTAGTAAACATAATTTTTAATAGTTATGAAAGGGTGAAGTAGTTTTTATAAATCCTATTTACAATCCTACAAAGGTTATTAATATCAATTTAAATGATTTTAAGTTCATTTTATTAAACTTCAATTACTTTTCTGAAAATTCAGATTTTTTTATAGGATTGTTTTTATAAAAGAAAAAATTAATTAACTTTGTCGCCCAATCAAAAAGAGACTTTTCTAAAGTGAAGAGTAAATTTTAAAATTTTGCGAGAGTAGCTCAGTTGGTAGAGCACGACCTTGCCAAGGTCGGGGTCGCGGGTTCGAATCCCGTCTCTCGCTCGTCTATGCTCGAGTGGTGGAATGGTAGACACGCCGGACTTAAAATCCTGTGCTCTTTGGGGCGTGCGGGTTCAAGTCCCGCCTCGAGTACATTAAAACCCCGATTCATTTCGGGGTTTTTTGTTTAACAATAACATACAAACGATATACGGATTGGCTTCCACCTTCCGTACAAAGGAATTTCTCGAATGCTTCGGTGTTCGAGATTTTTCATTTTAGGAAGTTTTTAAA
>RFNX01000340.1 GCA_009926905.1 Flavobacteriales bacterium | reverse complement strand
TCGGAATTTTCTTCCAATTTTAAATATGCGAACGAATGTCTAAATGTACTTTGCACCATTTGTTCCGAGCGTTGTTTCTGCCAATAAATCAATCAATTCTTGGCTAATATGTTCCGTAATCTCAGCTTTCAAGCGATTTCATTTTTTAGAATTTCAACAACTTCTTTCAGGCTTGAATGTGTCAAACAGAAATCGTATTGCAGTTGATTTTTTTCCAATTCACTTTGAGTCGATTTTCCCCAAGCAATGATTTTACTAGACTTAGCTAGTTCGTTGTCAGAAATAAACGATTGAACATTACTTGGACTTGTGAAAATGTAGTAATCGCAATTTGGGATGTGTTTTTCTTCCAGAATTGTTTGATAAACTTCTATTTTAGTAAGTTGATTTTCAGGCAAAAAGGACGCAATTGTATGCAAAGATTTGTCAGAATGTGGAAAAAGTACGTTTCTTGAACCAAGCCATTTTTTGAATTGTTTAGCAACTTTTTCTGGTTCGCCAGACTTGTCTCCCACAAAATCGCATTTAATGGAAAGTTGATTTAATTTGCGATTCGTTTCTTCACCTACACAAGTAAAAATTGGAAATCTCTGTGAACTTTTATGTTTCAAATAATATTCTGCAGCACGAATACTGGCAAAAAACACAACTTCATATTCCAAATTATCTTCAAAAGGAATTTCTTGGAAAGAAATGAGCGATTCTGAAACGAGCTCAATACTTTTAGATTGACAAAAAGCTGCTAATTCTTGGCAGTCGTGGGATGCTTTGGATATAAATATCCGTTGATTCATTATTTGTTTTGAAGCTGATTAACAATGGTTTGTGCCAAAGTATCTTTGTTTTCAAAAGAAAAAGTTGAGTAAGTAGCTGCTTCGCTTGAAACTTTTGAATGTGCCACGTGAACTGTTTTTCCATCACAATATACACCCAAAGGCAATTGACAGCCACCTTCCATTAAACGTAACACACTTCTTTCCAAACCGATCTTTTCAGCTGTAGTTGTGTCGTTTAAATGTGATAATATCTTAGCTAAAGCTTTATCGTCTTCACGAATTTGTAAACCTAAAACGCCTTGCGCAGGTGCCGGAACAAAAACGGTTGGATCTAGAACAACAACATGCAAATCCGACAAATCCAATTCCAAACGATTCACGCCAGCTTTTGCTAATAAAATCGCATCGTAACCGTCGTTTTTCAATTTTTGAACGCGCGTCGGAACGTTTCCACGTAAATCTTTTATTGTCAAATCTGGCCGCAATGCAAGCAACTGTGATTTTCTTCTCGCAGATGAGGTCCCAATTATTGCATTTTTTTTCAAGCCCCACGATTCCGTAGAATCGACAGCATCTGGGTTGACCAATAATAATTCAGATGGGTCTTCTCTGTCAGAAACAGCAGCGACAACTAGTCCTGCAGGCGAAGTCGTTTCTAAATCTTTGTGAGAATGCACCGCTAAATCAACTTCTTTGGCTAATAGTGCCGCTTCGATTTCTTTGGTGAAAAATCCTTTTCCTTCCAATTTGTCAAAACTCAAATTTTGGATTTTGTCACCTTGCGTATGAATGATATTGATTTCGACTGTGCAACCTAATTTTTCGAGTTCACTTTTCACGTGATGTGCTTGCCACAAAGCTAAGTCACTTCCTCTAGTTCCAATGCGGATTATTGAAGTTTCAGGCATTCTTCAGTATTATTTCTTTCGCCAGTTTCATTGGCCCACTTATGTATTTTTTTTCCATATAGCCAATCACTTTTTCGAGAATTTCGCGTGATTGAGCATCCATATTTTCTATATCGTTTTTGAAAACTTCGTTTAAAGCGACTGATTTTATTTCTTTTATCGTTTGAGGAACTGTTTTCATGGCTAATTCCACGTTGCGTTCTTTCAAAATAGCATCAAATTCCAAAACTGATTCAGCTAAAATATGTTCAACGTGTTGAATTTCTTTAGAACGTTCTTTCAAGTTCATATTTGAAATTTTCTGTAAGAAATCAACAGAAATGTAAGTTAAAGCATTGTTTTCCAAAATACTCGGATCCAAATCTTGTGGAATTGCCAAGTCGATAATTGTTTTTTTATCCGTTTCTCCTTGCAATAAATTCGTGTATAATTCAGGTGTAACCACATGATAATCAGCGCCTGTGCATGTAATGATTACATCAAAACCTTTGTCAAAGTATTTAATTTCAGAAAGTGCAAAGGGTTTACCTTTTAATTCTAAAGCCAATTGTTCCGCTTTATTTAATGAACGATTGAAAACAAAGAAATTTTTGAATCCGTGTTTTTTTAAAAAGCGACACATAGTTGTATTTGTCATTCCAGCACCGATTACCAAAACGCGTGCATCTAAAGGAATGCTCAATTTTTTCAATTGATGGTAAGCTAAGGAAACTACAGAAACTGGTTTCGTTGCTATACTTGTTTCAGTGTAAACCCTTTTCGCTGTTTGAATAACTTGACGCATCAAAACGCGAATTAAATCTCCCGTTAAACCTAAGTCGCGGCAATGTTCAAATGCCAAACGTACTTGTGTAATGATTTCTCGTTCTCCAACAATCATTGAATCGATGGAAGAAGCAACAGCTAATGCGTGTTCAACCGCTTCAGTTCCACTGTATTTTTCTGTTTTTTCAACTAAATCTGAGATTGTTTCTGAAGGCAAATGTGTAAAACACAATGATAGTAAATTCTCAATAAATGCATCATCTACTTCCGTTGGCACAACAAAAGTCAACTCTACTCGATTACAAGTAGAAAGAAACAATAATTCGGAAAGTCCTAAAGATTCTTTTACAAAATGAAGACGTTCTTTCTGCTGCTCTTTTTCAATGTGCAATAAACCAATTTTGTTCACCTCAAGGTTTCTGTGGGTAAATGCCAATATGTTTAAGTTCTTCAACACGAATCAGTCTTGTTTTGGGATTACAAATATCGCATCAACCAATTTTTTGTTTGTCATACAATTGTCATGTTTTGTAATTTAGATTCTCTTTAAATAAGAACAGCATTGATTTTCAAAATAAAATTCAAACTTTGCAAGTATTATGGAACAACTTAAACAATACGACCAATTGATTTTTGACCTCGGAGGAGTGTTGATAGACATTGATTATCAAGCAACTGAAAATGCATTTGAGGATTTAGGAGTGAAGGATTTTGGTTCAAATTATACACAATTACAGCAAAGCGAGCTTTTTGATTTGTTAGAAACGGGAAAAATTTCAGCACAGCATTTTATCAATAAATTATTGGATTTTTGTCCAAATGGAACAAGTCCAAACAAAGTTGTGGCTGCTTGGAACGCGATGTTGGGAGAATTTCCTCAACAAAAGGTCGATTTATTGCTGCGTTTAAAAGAGCAAATGCCGATTTATTTATTGAGCAACACCAATGAAATTCACATGCCGAAAGTCTATGAAGCTTGGAACAAAGTGTCGAATATTCCGATGGATCAAATTTTCACAGAAGTGTTTCTTTCGTTTGAAATTGGCAAAAGAAAACCAGATGTTTCTACGTTCAATTGGGTGTGTGAAAAATTACAGATAGAACCATCGAAAACCTTGTTCCTAGAAGATTCTCCGCAAAATATTGAAGGAGCTAAAAAGGCAGGATTACAGACGTTTTATTACCAAGACGCCAACGATTTTTATGCTTTGTTTAGCTAACTGATTTTAATTTTTTTGAGTATACGCTTTCTTACCACCAAAAAAAACAAC
>RFNX01000644.1 GCA_009926905.1 Flavobacteriales bacterium | reverse complement strand
CTTCTGTATTATTAGAAATTAGAAAAAAATTTAATGGCTATGTTTTCTTAGTCGATGGATTTTCTACGGATAATACTGTTAATCTAGCTAGAAAAAATGGGATTGATGTATTCTTTAGAAATAATCATGGAAAAGGTTCAGCTATTCAGAAGGCGTTAGAAATTGCAAATTCAAAAAAAATTGAGTATCTGCTTTTTTTTGATTGTGATCAAACTTATTCCGCTAATGATATTGAAAAATTTCTATTTCATCTGCCATCATCAGATTTAGTTATTGGCGTAAGAAATTTAAAATCTATTAAACCTTTTTCAAGAAGACTTGGAAATATTGTTGCTACTAAATTAATAAATCTAGCATTAAAAGGAAATATCAAAGACTCCATATCCGGTTTTAAAGGCATAAGA
This sequence comes from Flavobacteriales bacterium, assembly GCA_009926905.1. Classification (GTDB taxonomy): domain Bacteria; phylum Bacteroidota; class Bacteroidia; order Flavobacteriales_D; family Crocinitomicaceae; genus UBA952. Next base: position 10,651 of record RFNX01000644.1, on the reverse strand, counting down.
GTAAGTTCTTTTTATCAAAAAATTCATGAAAATGGTTTTGTTGCTGATGCCCTAATTTGTGTAATTGCTTTAAACAATAAATTAAAAATAGAACATGTTGAAATTGAATACAATGAACGTGTTGGAAAAAGTAAAATGAATCTATTAATTGGGCTTATTGAATTATTCAAATTACTTTTTTCAATTTCAAAAATATTGATGAAGAAGTTGTGATTTTTCATTTCCCCATCCCACTTTGCATGTACAACAAATTTTGTAAAAAATATTTATCCAAGCCTTCTGACAACTCGAATTGTGGTTTGATCAATTTTAATTCGAAGAAATCTACAGGAAAAACATAATCTTCCCACGAATCAATTTTTGCAATTCCTGTCAATTCTTGAAATTCATTCGAAATCGTTAAGTTTTCAAATTCCTCTAACTTCAAATCTATTGTTTTAAGATTCGCAACAATCCAACCTTTTTGACGCACATGATCAAGAATTGTATTTAACTCGGCAATATTATAGCGATATGCTTCATTTATTTTCTTGATTTCTCTATCGATTTTCGGCTGGTGCTCTGGAAGTAAAGCTCTACGAATAAACAAATCTTTAATGTATAACAATCCTCCAGGTTTTAATACTTCCCAAGCACTATCAATTGCTTTTGCATGATTCGGTGAATGACCAAATGACTCTAAAAAGTAAACGACATCATAATTATCATCTTTCACAACATCTTTAATATGATGATAATCGCCACAAAATACCTTTACATTTTCATTTAAATCGGAGGAATTGATTTTTTCATTTGCTTTGTCAAATTGCTCTTTACTAATGGTAATCGCATCAACTTTGACTCCTGAATGTTGGGCAAAATACACAGCAGGTCCGCAAATTCCACAACCAGCATCTAGAACCTTCATGCCATCCTTCAGTTCCATGGTATTAATTTGGTAATCCAATAATTTGGTAACATCCTGTGTCCTAAACGCTTGAATTACTTCTCCATAAACTTGTAGGAATTTATCATTGAATTCGTTATAAAAATCAGCGACATCCTCAACAGAATGTTTTGAAACGATTGATTTTTGATTCGATTGAAATATATTTTTAAGCAATTGGAACATATCAAATTTATTGTGTTAAAATACGATTATTTATTAAAAAACCAATTCTTTAATCTTGTTATTAAAGAACTTCTATCACTAAATAATTTCTGAAATTCTCTTTCTTCCAATTGATGCATTTTAAAATCCAAATCTTTGATTTTCTTCAAATGACTCGGGCCAGTCTTAGCAGCTTCCTGTATATAATAGGCGCGTTCTCCTTGGTATTCCTCAACAATTCCATTATTATTCCAATAAAAACGAAGTTCGGCATTTTCAGAAATCAGAGAATGTGTTGCTGCTATTCGAATTGAGTTCGATTTGTTGGGTAAAGAAGCATGCCCAAGTGCGTGATCAAAAACGATTGCTTCTCCAGCTTTCAAATAAATCGGTTTCATTTTTTTCCAAACAACATCATATATTTTTCCATAAACTGAAGGAATCGTTAAATGTCGGTAGCCCCTCAGGAAATTATGGCTTTTAGGAAGTACATACATCGCTCCATTCTCTGATGAAACATCTTGTAAAGCGACCCAAATTGTATAAGAACGATAGTTCGTTTCATCAACAATATTCCAATCTTGGTGCGGTTGAAGTATGTTATTCGGATCAGGAGCTTTTGCAATAAAAGTACCACCTAAATGTTGCACAAATTGAAAATAGTTGTCAATGGAAGGTTTAAAAAGTTTCTTAATCTGATCATTTATTGTCTCCATTTCGGCCTCATTTGTGTGCATCGAAGAAACAAACAACTGCTCAATTTCCTTTTCCTGATGTTGAGAGCATGAAAAAGTGATTTTAATTCTAAAACAGCATCTGGATTTAAAAATGGAATGACAATGTAACCAAGCTCTAAAAGTTGTTGATTTAACGTTTCATCTTTAATTATTTGAGGTTGATTTTGACTCATTTGCTAATTCTATTTTTTATTTCTCTTAGTATGTTCAATGGAGTATAAATTTGAAAAAAAGAACGAGTTTCTTCATGAATAGTGATTTCTGGCTCAGGCTTTTTTATCCCAGAAAGTTTATAAAAGTCATCCCTTTTAACTTTATATACCTCTGGTTTCATGGTTTTTCTTAACTCTAAATTGGGTGGCTTTTCAAAAACGTTATTCTCTAAAAAATATGATGTATTGCATTTGTATTCTTCTATTTCGCTTTGATTATTCCAATAAATCAACATTACTGCTTCCTTCGGCTTTATCCCTGAAGCACATGCAATTCTTGTATTATTTGAAGTATTTGTATGAGAAGCATGAATCAACGCATGATCATATATCAATGCTTCACCTGCATTTAAATTAAGTGTCAGCATGTTTTCAAATAAGAGTTGATGCACTTCTGAATACGCACAAGGTATGCTACTATGTCGGTAATTTTTAAGCCATAGATGACTGCCTGGCATTACCATTATTGCACCATTGCTTTCATTTGTGTCAACTAAAGGAATCCAAATATTAAAAGAACGAAATTGACTTTCATCTACAATATTCCAGTCTTGATGTGGTTGAAGTTTTTCATTATAATTTGCTTTTTTAGCGATAAAAGAACCACCTAAAAGTTCTGCTTCATCAAAATATTCTTCAACGGACCTACTGAATGCTTGAATAATTTTATCGTTCGTTGATTTTCTAAAATCTAAATCCTTTTGATGCGATGAAGCATAAAAATCAGATAGTTCTTCATTTGGAATTGCTTCAAAAACGTCAATAAGACTAGATAACTCATCTTCACTAAGGAATGGCAAAATAACATATCCTTGCGTTTCTAATAATGAATTTTTAGTGCTATCTTTTAGTATTTGTCGCATAATTTACTTTCTCAAATTAAGTTTACTTAAAATTTCTGTAAAAATATTCTTTGGAGTATAAATTTGCCAAAAAGACCTTGTTTCTTTTTCTTCTGTTCTAAAATCAATTTTTTCTGTTTTCTCTGTTTCAACAAAATTATAACCAGCCTTTTGTTTCATTTCTTTCAACAATTCAGTAAGTTCATTACCTACAAGATTTGGCACTTCATATTCGATAAAACCAACACTTTTTCCAACTTCAGGACGTTTGTAAATGTCTTCAAAAAAATTCTCAAACTGAATAAAGAAATCATCGTCCATTTCAAATTTCTCAAGTACATTCTCTGTTTTATTTGGATCTTTAAAATGAAAAATCATTTGCGAATCCTTAGTTTTTAAACCAGCAGTTATTGCCTTGCGAATTTTAGACGACTTATTTGAGGGTGAATAATGTATCAAGGATTGACTTAAAACAACCGCAGTTCCAGCTTTTACGGTTAGAGGAATCAACTGCTCCATCGCCTTCGAATAATCATGATCGAAAAAATATCGAATGGTCGGAGCTCTAAGTACTGGAAAGTTAGGGTAATGACTTCCAGGCAAAACCATCAAAGGTCCATTTTCTAAATCCACGTCGCATAAAGGCACCCAAATATTTAGCGCTAGTTGTTTACTTTCATCGACGACCGTCCAATCTTGATGTATGAACAAATCCGAATTTTCTGACGGCATTTTAAAAAGAAAAGCACCTCCAAAAGGAGTGTAGTCTTTGAAATATTGTTCATAGGTTCGTTTATAAACAACTTTTATTTCTTCACTTACCTTTTTTTTATACTCAAAATCAGGAGAATAACTTCCTGCGAAAAAGCCACTTTCAGGAAGCGTTGGATGCAATTCATCAAATAAAGTATCCATGTGAGTGATTTCTTCCTTATTCAAAAAGTCAGGGATAACAACAAACCCTTGTTTTTCAAATAAGGCTTGCATTTCTGAATCTATAAAAATTGGAGGAACGGACATGTTTTAATTTTTAATTCTATTAACTATTTCACGTACAATATTTGCAGGAGTATATTTTTCAAAAAACGTTCTTGAATCAGATTGAATAGGATTATTAGCTTGATTTTCTTGAGCTTTTTTTGTTGGTGTATTTGTTCTAAGCCGAGGTTTTTTAAACTTATTTTCCAAATCTTCAATGGTCAATTTAGGAAAATTATAATCGAATAAACCTAAGCTTTTACCCATTTTTGGTCGATCGTAAATGTTTGCACCAAATTGCTCATAATTCGTCATGAACGACAAGTCTTGCTCAAACAATTCTACCTTGTTTTTCCAATCAGGATTCGTTTTGTCGTGGTAGCAAATTCTAAAAGTCGCTTCTTGATGTGTTAAATAAACATTACTTACAATTCGTACTTCATTGCTATCATTTGGTGGAGAAAAATGAACTATACTTTGATCGAATATGATTGCTTGACCAGCCTTGATGTAATAGGGAATCATGTAATCCTTTATCTCCTCTTGAACGGGATCATAAAACCCAGGGAGTGTGTGGCCTCGATAAGTTGGATAAAATCGATGGCTACCAGGTAAAGCATAGAGCACACCATTTTCATCTGTTAAATCGACCGTTGTTGTCCACACGTTAATACCTGTATATTCCGACTCATCAACCAAAGTCATATCTTGATGAACATGTAAGTAACTTGATTCACCTGGGGATTTTACAATGAAACAACCATTAATTACTTGGAAATCTTGAAAAATTTCATTGAATCTTCGATGACCAATTCTTTTGAGTTCTGAATCTGTGGTTTCTCTATATTTTTTGTCTTTTGAATATGCACTTGGAAAAAACCCAACCTCATCTTTTGGATGCAAATTATGATACAAATTTTTAACTTCTTCGATTTCCTCTGGAGTATAAAAATCTACTATAATGAATCCATTTTTTTCAAATTCATCTTGTTGTTGAAGATTTTTGAAAATTCGTTTCATGGGTTTAAATTCAAACATAGCTAGTTACCTGTGATTCTAAATTTAACTTCTCGGAGAATATTCATCGGTGTATACACTTTCCAAAAACTTCTTTCTTCTACTTCTTGTGTTGGTAAAGATTCTGATTCAAAAGTTTTAGATGTACCATCTGGGTTGAAATTAAACAATTTAGCCATGTGTTCACATAATTCAATATTAAAAGTGTTTCCTGCAGCTTTTATTAAGTCTAATAATTCTTCCGACGTTGGATTGGGATAAACATAAGGTAATTCTTCAACTATTTCATAACCTTCAATTTCTTGATTGTTATCATACATTCTAGAAATTTTGGAATTATCGTATTTCAACAAAAACTGGTCATCTACTTTATATTTTAGAAGCGTATCTTTTTTTTCGTTTTGCTTCAACGAATAGTGACAAATCGGAGCATCTGCTTGTGTGAAACCAAGACCAATTGCAACTCTTGGATCATTAGTAATATTTGGTGTAGACGCATGAAACGTTCTGTGGTCAAAAATCAAGGCCTCACCTGGTTGCATTTCATACATTTCTAAATATGGAAAAATTGCAAAAAGATGGTTCATCAGTGGCGTTGGTACTTGAGGAGACGGTGAAGGGCGAATGTTATCATAAATTAAATGACTTCCTTTAATAACACCCATATACCCATTTTCTAAACGTGTAGGAACCAATGGAATCCAACACGTGACCGAATAATATTCTCCTTCGTTTTCAACAAATGTCCAATCTTGATGAGGCGGAACAACTCCTTGAGGATTTTTTTCCTTTACAACGAAACTACCTGCTATTACTTTCGCATTTTCAAAATGAGGTAGAGCTTTTGGAAGTGCAACTTCAAATATTTTCTTGCGAATTCGGGAAACTTTTTCCTTGTCATCATCTTCCATACTCATATTAAATCCATAACCTGAATGATCACGAAGATTTTGAGACATAAAAAAATAATACAATTCTTTTACATCATCATCATCCAACATTTTGATTCTGACAAATCCATTTTTATTGAAAAACTCTTGAATCTGAGGATCTTTGAATAGTGTGTTCATATTTAATTAGAATAATAATGTATTAAGATCGAGTTGATAGACAAGTAAATGTAAACGAATTTTTAGACTTGACTATTTTACATAATATCAGGTAATCTAGTAAATTCATAATTTGAAAACACTAAAAAGTTTACTAAAAAACCTTTTATCTTCTATTGTTTTCAATTCATCAAATCTTGGAGCTTTCATTACATTTTGAAAATCTAAAACTGAAAAGTATTTTACGGTAAAAGGCTCCTCCCCAATTTTTTTTACATTAGTTGGAAATTTCCAAGGATTAAACTCGAAATAAAAATTTTCGTCTACTTCAAGGACTTCAATATTCCCATTACCCGCTGGAATTTTATGGTAATGCAATGAAGGCATATCTTTAGGGATACATATTAGCTGAATTACTAACCGTAAACCTTCTGTTTTATTAATAGCCGAATAATGTATAATACTATCATCTAAAATAACGCAATCTCCAGCTTTAGTTTCCAAAGGAATCATATGATTGTTTATGATCTCATCCTTAATCTTTTCCAATTCCCAAGGCACCATAGGACCTCTGTTTTTGCCAAACTTCTTATGACTACCTGGCAATACTTGAAGTGTTCCATTTTCAACGGTTGCTTCAACTAATGGACACCAAATTGAAACGGTTGAACATTTCATTTCATCTGAAAATGCCCAGTTTTGATGCAACGGAACTTCTCCTGTTTCTGGTTTTTTTCGAATGTAATTAGCAATAATTGGTTTATAATTATCCAACAAGCGTTCCATGTGTGGTTTGAAATATGCTGTAATTATATCATAAACTTTACGCTTGTACGCTGGGTTTTTATCGATAAATGTGAAATCGTAAGAGATAAAATGTTCATTCTTAATATCGTCCGATGTGATTTGACCACCGCTATCTGGCAACGTATCAAAAAATAATTGTTTTAGCTCTTCAACTTCTTTTTCTGAAATAAATGGAACACTCACATATCCTTGCTTCTGAAACTGTGCTTCTAATTCTGAATCATTTAGAACTCTTCTCATTTTATTGGTATTAAATGTATTCAACGATAAAATCTTCTGACTTTTTGAAAAGTAAAAATGAAGTCAAAAATATTACGCAAGATAGAAGTATTCCTATTGCTGAAAAATGATTAATGTCATCAATTAACCCAAAAGACCACCTAAAAATATCCAAATAAGCCGCAACTGGATTGATATAGATATAATTTTGGAATGCTTGCGGAATAATACTAACTGGGAAAAAAACAGGCGTTACCCAAACTGACATGTTAATTAAATTTGGTGCGGCTAAAGAAACATCACGCTTTTTGATACTCAAAGCTGCCAAAAGCAATCCTATAGAAAACCCAGTCAAAATTAAACCTAATAAAGCAAAAGGAAAAACAATTATTTTCCAACTTAATGGGACATAAAAAAGAGCGAAAGCAACAATAAAAAATACAAATAAAAACACATTTTCAATCAACACATTCAACACTTTAGAAAGTGGAATGATGATTTTTGGAAAAGCCATTTTTGTAATTATGTCTCTGTTCGAAAGTAAAGAACTTGAAATATTTGTGTATAGTTGAGAGAAAATGTTCCATGCTATTAATCCGCTGAGAATGTATAACAAATAGGGATATTTAAAAGTATTCAAGTGTAGAAAATAGCCGAAAAACAAAGTGTAAATTGCAACAGAAATGAGTGGTGAACCTATCGTCCAACCTAAACCTAACCACATTTGAGCATATTTAATTTTCAAATCGCGTTTGGAAAACGTTTGAATTAAAAATCTGTTTCGGAAAATTTTCAAAAAATATTCTCTTAAACTATCCTGTTCCGAACTAATTATTTGAATATTTTCTTTTTTATTTAGCATTGAGATTTTTGAAAAAAGACTTTGTTTTGTTCAATTAAAACTTCTAAAGACACAAATCAATTGCAATTTAGTACTACAAAATTCAATTTAATTTTGTCTTCATCGTTATCAAAAGTACTGATTTTATTGGGGATAATTTAGCTCTTAAAACATCAATTTTTTAAGAAGCTTACTTTTCTTAATTCGAACTATAATCTGTTTCACTGTCATCACTCCAAAGATTGTCAAAAGCGGCAAAATTGGAAGGGTGTAGCGTTCTTCGATTCCACGTTGAAAATAGAATAAGTAAAAAATGAAAGTAAATAAGCCGATGATTAGAATACGTATTCGTAAGTCGCGCAACAAGAAAAATGCGAATGGTAACAATACAAAAGCCAAACTGTGAATTGCAAAGCATAAATAACGCAAGGCTTCCGTCCAAAACGCACCTCGATAGGTATGCTGAAATTGATACATCGATAAATTTGAATGAAATACCATAGACTTCAAGACTTTCAAAGGTGTTTGCACATGGTAAACGTATAAATTTCGTGAGCTAAATTTCACTGCTAACCTTTCAAAATTTTTGGATGCTCTTTGTTCAGATTCTAGTAGATGATGAGGCATCACTTGCTGTTTATCAAAATAGGGTTTTTGGGCAAGAATAGCCTTTCGATAAAGAATAAATCCCCACTTTAATTCATTTTTACCAATTGACTTAACAACACTTTTGGGTAGTCGTTGGATTACCTCATCGATGCGTTGTTCAGAAGTATCAAGTTTCATTGTTGCTTCCCAAAATGGCACAATCGTTTCATGAAAATGTGCTCCTGAAGCTTCCCAGCCTTTAAACATGTTCCACAATGCTTCGTGTGGTTTTCTGAAAACACCTGGAATTTCATTTTGATAAATGGGATGCAAGCCAAGGAATTTACCTAATAATAATTCACCACGAATTTGCCACGTGAACAATCCTGACAAGCTGATTGAAGTGAAAAGTAAAAGATTTAACAAAACCGTTCGCATACCTTTGGTTCTAAACCATTCTAAAAATAATATCACCAAAACAAAAGGTAAAAACACAATCATAAATGGTCGAACTAATAGCAAAAATGAAAAGAAAGACGAAGCAAAAAACAAATACATTAATTGCACCCGAATTTCCTTTTCAATGAAGGTTTTCATTGAAAAATATAGAACAGCTAAGAAAAGTGCTGGCGTAATTCCTTCGGTTAAGGTATAATATAAAAATCCTTGTGTGAAGGGTAAAATTCCATAAATTATAGCTGCAATTGCCGACAACCAATTTGCTTTCGTGAAAAAATAAGTGAGCTCAAAAAAACAAAAAACTGAAAATCCAAACAATAAGCTTTGAACAATTTTCAGAAGATAAAGTGCGTGTTTCTCCCCTCCTATTTTTAATGAAAAATAATAAAAAATCCCGTATCCTGGAGGACGAATTGTTGAAGTGTATTTCTCCAATTGATTTTCATACGTACTCCCAATTTTATCCAAACGCTTGTATGGATTGAGGTAACTTGCGTCGTCTTCAGTAATCACCGTTTGATTTTCACGCAGCTTTATGTGTGCTTTTTTTAGATTATGAGTGTTCAACTCATTCCAAAAAAAAGCTGAGACCAATGCCAATAGAGCAATCGAAAAGGAAAGAAATTTGTTTAGCTTCATTAATTTACGCCTTAAAAGTATAAAAAATGAAGCTTATTACCACGAATTAGATTTTGAAAATCAATACTTTAAGCTAGAAAACAAATTAATGACTAAAGAATTAAGAATGTTTTTCCCAAATCTGAATCAATTCTACCAAGGTTTTTACTGCTTTCTGCATGTCTTGCACACTCACATATTCGTGTTTGGAATGTATCGCCATTTCGCCTGTAAAGATATTTGGACAAGGCAATCCCATAAACGATAAGCGCGAACCGTCAGTTCCTCCACGAATAATCTTACGTTTTGGTTCAACGCCTGCTTTCAACATAGCTTGTTCCGCATAATCCGTAACGAAAGGAACTTCTTGTAAAATTTCCTTCATATTTCGGTATTGCTCAATGATTTTGAAGTCAAAACTTGAACCTGGATATTGATTGACAATACTTTCTGTGATGTGTTTTAATTCCGCTTCGTATTCTTCTAATTTAGATGTTTGATGATCCCGAATGATGAATTGCAAAGTTGCTTGTTCCAAACCGCCTTCGATCGAAGTTGGATGCACAAATCCTTCTCTATTACTTGTTGTTTCTGGCGACCAACGATCTTTTGGTAAAGCTGCCACCATTTCCGAAGCGAGTTTAATTGCATTTACCATTTTATTTTTCGCATAACCAGGATGCGCACTTATTCCGTGAAAAGTAATTTTAACCGCATCTGCAGAAAATGTTTCGTCTTCGATATCGCCCAATTGCCCACCGTCTAATGTATATCCGTAATCGGCGTTTAATTTTTTCATGTCCAACTGCTCCACACCTCGACCCACTTCTTCGTCTGACGTAAACAAAATACGCACGTCACCATGTTTCACTTCAGGATTTTTTGCCAAATACTGTACGAAATCCATGATGATCGCGATGCCGGCTTTGTCATCTGCACCTAATAAAGTCAAACCACTTGCTGTAATCAAATCGTCGCCAATTTTCGACTTCAAATAAGCATGTTTTTCAGTCGTAATAATTTGCGTTTCATCGTCCGGAAGCACGATTGGCGTTCCGTCATAATTGCGATGAACGATGGGTTTTACGTTTGTTCCGCTACAATCTGGCGCTGTGTCCATGTGAGAACAAAAACAAATTGTTGGTAGATTTTTATTATCTGAATTGGAAGGAACTGTACCAAAAACGTAACCCC
>RFNX01000268.1 GCA_009926905.1 Flavobacteriales bacterium | reverse complement strand
AAATAGCAAATGATTTTTCAAGTGATAAAAAAGTTTATGTTGCAGTTGACAATACATATATGGGGCCACTTTGGTCACAACCATTGAAGCACGGTGCAGATTTTTCAATTTATTCTGCTACAAAATATATTGGAGGGCACAGTGATCTAATTGCAGGAGCTGTTTCTGGAAATAAGGAAGTGATTTCTCGAACTAAAATATTACGAACATTTTTAGGTAATATGGCCGCCCCACATACGGGTTGGTTGCTAATGAGAAGCTTGGAAACCTTAAAAATTCGAATGGAGCAACAAGCAATTAATGCAAAAGAAGTTGCAAATTACTTAAAAAATCATCCGAGAGTTGAAAAGGTTTATTATTTAGGTTTTATTCCTGAAAATACAGAAGAATTCAATGTTTTTAAACGCCAATATTCTAGTGCTGGAGCAATGCTTTCATTTGACATTGTTGGTGGTGAGAAAGAAGCGTTTAAATTTATGAATTCACTTAAATTAATTAAGTTAGCTGTAAGCCTTGGTGGAACAGAGTCTTTAGTGGAGCATCCTGCAACCATGACTCACGTTGGTGTTGACCCAAGTTATAGATACGAACTTTCAATCACTGAAAAATTGATTCGTATTTCTGTCGGCGTAGAAAATCATGCGGATATTATCTGGGATATAGAACAAGCATTAAACCAATTATAATGAAAATTTACACAAAAAAAGGCGACACAGGTAAAACTGGATTAATTGGTGGAACACGCGTTCCTAAAAATGCCATTCGAATTGATGCATACGGAACGGTTGATGAATTGAATTCATTTTTGGGTGTGGTGCGCGATTATGAAATCGACGAAAAATACAAAGCACAAATCATTGAAATACAAGACAGATTGTTCACGATTGGTTCGAGTTTGGCATCCGATCCAGAAAAATCGAATATGAAAATTCCAGATTTGAAAGAAAGCGACATCGAAACACTAGAAAATTGGATGGATGAAATGGACGCTGAATTGCCTGAAATGCGCTTTTTTGTACTTCCTGGTGGACATCAAGCGGTTTCATTTTGTCACGTTGCACGTTGCGTTTGTAGAAGAGCTGAACGCATTATTGTTGAATTGAACGATACAGAATTTGTTGCACCTTTAGTGCTATCTTACATGAACCGTTTAAGTGATTACATTTTTGTTCTAGGACGAAAAATTACTCAAGATTTAGGTGCGACAGAACAGGCTTGGCATCCTAGAATGGGCTAAAAATTAGCTATTCCTTCGTTCTAAAAACGTATAAGTTCTTATTGAAAACCAGTTTTTCTTTCGTTTTTATCGTGCTCCATTTTTCAGTACACGGATATTTTTTATCGTTGAAAATCACGTCCATATTGAAACCAGCAACACATTTTGTCCATCTGTAATTGAACTTGCTACCTTTTACAACTATTTCTAAAACAGGAGGTTTATTGGTACGCAAATATTGGTCAAAAATTTTCGATAAATCCATTTTTAACTCACTTGTCATAAACTGTTCAATCTGTTGTGTGGTAACAGTTTGATGGTAAAACATGTGATTCATTTTGCGCAACATCGCACGAAACAAAGTATCATTCCCAACCAATGTTCGGATGGTATGAATCATGTTCGCACCTTTGTAATACATGTCGCCACTCCCCTCATTCTGAACGTCGTATTGGCCAATTATCGGTTCGTCATTTGCAATGTTTTTTCTTAAACCAATGCAGTATCTATTTCCTGAAGGTGTTCCAAACCAATAATCTAAAAACAATGTTTCAGAATAATCTGTGAATCCTTCATGCACCCACATGTCTGCAATGTCTTTGGTTGTAATATTGTTTCCAAACCATTCATGCCCCGTTTCATGCACGATAATGTAATCCCATTTCAAGCCCTCGCCAGTTCCACTTAAATCGGAACCCTTGTATCCATTTTGGAATCCATTTCCATAAGCGACCGCACTTTGATGTTCCATTCCCAAATGTGGTGCTTCAATGAGTTTGTATCCGTCTTCATAAAAAGGATAAGGTCCAAACCAATATTCAAAAGCTTTCATTGTTTTGGCAACATCTTTAAACTGCTTTTTCGCTTTTTCGAGATTTCCTCTTTTTACCCAATAATCTAAATCCAAATGCCCTTTTTCTCCTTGGTAATCTTCATGAAATGTCACATAATCACCGATGTATGGAATCATGCAATAATTATTAATAGGATTTACCACTTTCCACGAATAGGTGTTTTGTTGGTCATTCAATGGATTTACTCCTATTAATCGTCCATTGCTGACACATTGAACTTTATTAGAACACGTGTAATGCATCGTAACACTATCAGGCTCATCGTATTGTGAATCTTTGCAAGGAAACCAAACACTCGCACCTAATCCTTGACAAGCAACCGTAATCCACGGCAATCCATTCGCATCTTTTTTCCATATTACTCCACCGTCCCAAGGCGGTTGTTTTGCTTGACGGGGTTTTCCGTGATAATACACTGTGAAAAAAGCAG
>RFNX01000427.1 GCA_009926905.1 Flavobacteriales bacterium | reverse complement strand
CTACAAAGTTGAAAACGACCAAGAATGTTTAAAAACGATTCGCGATTTGATTGGACGAGTTGGACAAAAAGAAAATGCTGGGTTTGACAGAATTAAAGCGGAAGCACCACAAGCGGACATCAAAAACGTCTATGGAATTATGCCTGCTGACCGTTCAAAACCATACAATACTAAAGAAATTTTGAAGTGTTTAGTTGACAATTCAGAATATACAGAATACAAACCAACTTACGGAAAATCAATCATTACAGCTTATGCTCGTGTGGATGGTTGGAGTGTTGGGATTGTTGTAAATAACCGTGAAATCGTTAAAAACGCGAAAGGTGAAATGCAATTCGGAGGAGTAATTTATTCTGATTCAGCGGATAAAGCGGCGCGTTTCATCATGAATTGCAACCAAAAAAATATTCCATTGATTTTCCTACACGATGTTTCGGGCTTCATGGTTGGTTCAAAAAGTGAGCAAGGCGGCATCATTAAAGACGGTGCAAAAATGGTGAATGCGATGGCAAATTCAGTAGTTCCAAAATTCTCAATCGTTATGGGGAATTCATACGGCGCTGGAAATTATGCAATGTGCGGAAAAGCTTACGATCCACGCTTAATCGTTGGATGGCCAACTGCAGAAATCGCTGTAATGAGTGGTGCTGCAGCAGCAAAAACCTTATTACAAATTGAAGTTGCAACCTTGAAAGGAAAAGGTGAAGAAATCACTCCTGAGCGCGAAAAAGAATTGTACGACCACATCAAAAATCGCTACGACGAGCAAATTTCACCTTATTACGCAGCGAGTCGTTTGTGGATTGACGCCATCATTGACCCAGCTGAAACGCGTAAAATTATTTCTATGGGAATCGAAATGGCAAACCACGCTCCTATTGAAAAAAGATATAATGTTGGTGTGATTCAAACTTAGAATTTTATTAAGATTTAATTCGAATTAAACGAATTTAAACTATAAACATTTAATTTCTACGCTCTCCAATTTGTTGACGCCACATCGCGTAATACAATCCTTTTTCCTCCAATAATTCGCTATGTTTACCCGTTTCAACAATGACACCTTTTTCCAAAACAAAGATTTTGTCAGCGTGCATGATAGTAGACAATCGATGTGCAATCAATACAGTTATGTGCTCTTTTTGATTTCCAATCGAACGGATTGTATTTGAAATGGCTTCTTCAGTGATGGAATCCAAAGCCGAAGTTGCCTCGTCAAAAACCAATAATTTTGGAGTTCTTAACAAAGCACGAGCAATGGATAAACGTTGTTTTTCTCCACCTGAAAGTTTCATTCCTCCTTCACCTATGATTGTATCAATTCCAAATTCACTTCTCGCAATTAAACTGTCGCAAGCAGCTTGACTTAGTGCAAAATTTAATTGTTCCTCTGTCGCTTCAGGTTTTGTAAACAATAAATTCTCGCGAATCGTTCCTGCGAAAAGTTGCGTGTCTTGCGTCACAAATCCTAATTGTTGCTGTAATTCATCTCTATCTATAGAATTGGAATCAATGTCGTTGTATAAAATTGTTCCTGATGGCGTGGAATACAAACCAACTAAAAGCTTCACCAAGGTACTTTTACCAGCACCACTTGGACCAACGAATGCAATTGTTTCGCCACGCTTTACTTCAAACGTAACGTTACTCAAAGCATCGTAATTCGCAGATTTATGTCGGAAAGTAACATTGTTAAAAGCCAATTTTTGAATTGCATTTAATGGAACTGGATTTTCTGGTTTAACTTCGATTGGAGTATTGATTATTTTTTCGAAATTATTTAAAGAAGCTTCAGCCTCACGGTATGCAATAATCACGTTTCCAACTTCTTGCAATGGCCCAAAAATAAAGAAGGAATAAAATTGCAAGGTCATTATTTGTCCAAGTGTCAACGATTCTTTGAAAAGTAAATACAACAAGGCAAACATAATCGACTGACGCAAAAGATTAACTGTCGTTCCTTGAATGAAACTAATACTTCGAATCTGACGCACTTTTTTTAATTCTAATAACAAAATCTTACGCGTCCTGTCATTCAATCGGGCAGTTTCTTGTTGAGTTAATCCCAAACTTTTTATTAACTCAATATTGCGCAAACTTTCAGTCGTACTTCCAGCTAGTTGCTTGGTTTCACGCATAATTGTTGTTTGTACTTTTTTAATTCTTTTGGAAAGAAAACTGATGAAAATACTCAATCCAGCTGCTGATAACAAATAGAGTAAAATCAAACCTGGTTGAACAGTTAATGCGTAAATCATCACGAAAATTAGTCCAACGATAGAAACAAATAGTACGTTTATAAAACTCATTATGAATCGCTCAGAATCCGTACGAACTTTCTGCAAAATGTTCAACGTTTCACCGCTTCGTTGGTCTTCAAATTCGTTATAGGCAACTTGAAGTGTGTGCTTCAATCCATCGGTATAAATATCAGCTCCTAATTTTTGAATAATCAGATTGATGCAATAATCTTGAAACGCTTTTGCAATTCGACTAACCATCGCAACACCCATCGCAGCTCCGATTAACAATAAAACGCCTTTAATGAATTGCGATTCTGTAAAATCTTTAGGATGCGAAGCAAAACCGTCCAAAATCTTTCCAAAAATATAAGGATCTAAAAGAGAAAAAACTTGATTGATGCTTGCTAAAACAAGTGCTAGAAAAACCAGTATTTTATATCTGGAAAGGTAACTTAATAATATTTTCATTTAAAATTTGTTGGATTTCTTTGTGACAAATAAATTGAATGTATTCTCATTTTTTTTGAGATTCCAAAAGTACTTATTTAAAATTTGACAGCCGAAGTTAGAAAGTAAAATAGATGTTAATTCAAAAACGCTTATCAATTCTTTTGCTGAAAAAAAAATACAATATCGTTTTATCTTCTCTTCACTCCTACTTCTGTTCCTTGATTGGTGATGGAAGGTGAAAACTTGTAAGGTAAACGCTCTTTGTACAAGAACTTTTTTTGAATCGATTCAAAAGGACGATAAACGTAATATACAAAATTATTATGTACACGAATTTTGTCCACGTATCGAAATCCAAGTTTTACTTTTTCTTTGATTTCACCTGTTTTCAAATCGACTAAACCAAGGTAAGTGCTTCCAGTTTTTTCAAAAACAGCGTAAACAGTGCCTGTAATTTTGTCTTGAATCAAATTGCGTTGCCAACCCGTTTGTTTGGCGTGGTAATGATGAAATATTGCAACGGAATCAATCATGTTTCCATATTTATCAAAAGTTTCCAAGCGATCTTTGGGATAATTAAAAATGAAGATGCTGTCGTTTCGTTGGAACATCGGCGCATAGACTTCTTTGTAATAAATGGATTGCGTAAAGAAATTTGCTCCCACCCAAATCTCGGCATCGATACCTGTTTGTAATTCCTTGTTTTTTGCCCACATTTTAGTGCGTATGTCCATCCATTTGTATTCAGAACGGTACAATTCCATCATCAAATCGTCTTCAATATGCAATATTGTTTTGTAAGTTGAATCTTGTAAATCCATGGCAAAATATTCAAAAGCTGGATAATCTTTATTGAAATTGGAGAAGTAAACTTTGCTTGAATTGGTATCAACAATCGGAGCGATGTATTTCAAAAAATAATCTTTTGGCACTTGTCCCACTTGAATTTCTTTGTCAGAAAGTAAAATTCCAAACGTATTCTCTTTGCAAACAACGTGTGTATTTCCGCGATAATCGCGCGTTAAATACGCTGCTTGATCGTTGACTTGAAAGCTTGAAAGCACATTTTGTCCGTCAAATAACAATAACTCACTGCCTTTTGCCAATTGTTTTGGATATGCTAAAAGCAACACATTTCCATTTTTCTGCACTTCAAAATCCGCTACACTCAATCGTTCCGAATGAAAAACGGTATCAGGAACACCCGGCGCTTTCACAATCACTTCTTTGATATTATTGATTTTTGTTGGATTGAGAAAAAACTCCAATTTCAAGGTGTCAGAAAGCGTTTTAACTTTGACTGTTTTCTCGTAACTGTCATAGATTTGGTGTGAACATTTGAAAATCAATGCTGTACCAACTTGTATTTTTGAATTTTTAAATTCGATTTTTCCTCGTTGACTAGAACTTAGTTGTAAAGTCGTGTCTTTTACAGTAGTATTCGCCTGCTGCAACGTCAATAGAACATTCACATTGGGAACGTTTTCTCCTGATTTTTGGTCAGTAAATTTAACGCTTACAATTTGAGAAAATGCACTTCCGAAAAGTGTAAGAAAAAATAGGCTAAGAATATAAGTGTGTCGCATCATACATTAAAGATGCAAAACGTTAAAAAATCCACAAACAGAATTAAACTTTAAGGTTCCAACCAAAAGTATCTTCGATTTCTCCCAGTTTGATTGCGTCCATGTGTTCTTTAATTTTATTCGATAAGGTACGTGTTTCCATAGCAGGTAATTCCAGACGTTCGTCTCTATAGCCAATAATTGCAATTTGTGCGATAGTTGCTGCTGTTCCGGCTCCAAAAGCATCTTCTAAAGTTCCATTTTTAGCAGCTGTAATAATTTCTTCAACACTCACTTTTCGCTCTTCAACTTCAATTCCCCATGAAAGCACTAAATCAATTAATGATCTTTTTGTAATTCCTCGCAAAATTGTATCTGAATCTTCAGTTGGAGTAATCAATTTACCACCAATTTGAAAAACAATGTTCATTGTACCTGATTCTTCAATGAATTTATGTTCTTTTGCATCTGTCCAAACCAATTGGTGAAAACCTTCTAATTGACATTGTTTTGCAGGATATAAAGATGAACCGTAATTTCCAGCTGCTTTCGCACGACCAACTCCACCTTCAGCTGCACGTGTGTAGTGCTCCTCGATTTTAACTCTAACAGGCTCTGAATAATAAGCTCCAACAGGTGAAGTAATTATCATAAACTTATACGTATCAGAAGGTTTAATTCCAACTAATTCATCCGTTGCAAACAAAAATGGACGAATGTAAAGTGAACAACCGTTTTTATCCGTTACCCAATCTGCATCAATTTCTACCAATTTGCGAACAGCTTCTATAAAAATATCTTCAGGAACTTCTGGCATACACATACGTTTGGCAGATTGCGCAAAGCGTTTTGCATTCATATCTGGTCTGAAAATACTGACATCGCCATTTGCCCAACGGTAAGCTTTCAAACCTTCAAAAATCGTCTGACCATAATGAATTGCAGACATGGCAGGATGCATTGGAATTGGTGCAAAAGGTAAAATTGAACCTTCTTGCCAAGCCCCATCGCGATATTCCATCAAAAACATGTGATCCGAGAAAACTTTTCCGAACGGTAAATTGTCCCAATCGACTTGATTTATTTTAGATTCAAGCGATTTTTGGATGGAAAAAGAAAGTGTTGAAACTGACATTTAATAGTTTTTATATGCGAATATAATGTTTCTCATTTAGTCAGCAACGATATTTTTGAATGAACAATCA
>RFNX01000362.1 GCA_009926905.1 Flavobacteriales bacterium | reverse complement strand
AAAACGCCTACACTCATCGGTCATTCCGAACCGCAGGGAGGAATCTTTATGAGTCAATAATAGTTACTTTTAATTATCTTTTCATAACCATTCAAACATTAGACAATAAAACACAATTTTTAAACCTTTTTCGTGCATTTCGAACAGCTTTCCTTTTCATCTGTTAAATTTGCTACGATGAATCATTTTATAGAAATCAAGAGGGCGCGCGTCCACAACTTAAAAAACTTAAGTGTAAATATTCCACACGGAAAATTGGTAGTAATTACGGGTGTTTCAGGCTCTGGAAAATCGAGTTTGGCATTTGACACTATTTATGCCGAAGGACAGCGACGATTCATAGAAAGTATGTCTTCGTATGCACGACAGTTTTTAGGAAAATTGAATAAACCCGAAGCGGATTACATCAAAGGGATTGCGCCATCAATTGCGATTCAACAAAAAGTAATTACAAGTAATCCACGCTCAACTGTTGGTACGACTACAGAAATTTATGATTATCTGAAATTGTTGTACGCAAGAATTGGTAAGACGTTCTCGCCTGCAAGTGGCAATGAAGTTAAAAAACACAATACTTCAGACGTCATCGAATTTTTGAAAACGCTACCCGAAAATAGTAAAATTGCGATTCTTTGCCCGATTGATAATGACATCAAAAAACTCGACCTCATCTATAAACAAGGATTTACGCGTGTTTATTACGACGATCAGTTTTGTTTAATTGAAGACTTAAAAGAATTAGAAGCCTCCAAAGAACTTTATTTGGTGGTCGATCGAATTACGACTGATTTTGAAAACGAAGACACGCTTTCAAGATCAATGGATTCCATTTCAATTGCGTTCACTGAAGGAAAAGGAAATTGTGGAATTCTCTTCGAAACTGATAAAATGGAATGGTTCAACAACCGTTTTGAATTGGACGGAATTGAATTTCAAGAACCAAATGTTCACTTTTTCGCTTTTAACAATCCTTTTGGTGCTTGTAAAACTTGTGAGGGTTACGGAATGGTTCTTGGAATTGATGAAGAATTGGTTTTTCCTAATCGTAGCTTGAGTGTTTTCGACAACGGAATCGCACCTTGGAAAGGTGATTCAATTGGAGAATATTTGAATGCTTTGGTTTTCAACGCTAAGAAATTTGACTTCCCAATTCATCGTCCAATTAAAGATTTGACCAAAGAACAATTGTCGCTGCTTTGGAAAGGAAATCAATATTTTGAAGGATTGACAAAATTTTTCAAGTTTCTAGAAAGTCAAACTTATAAAATTCAATACCGTGTGATGCTTTCGCGTTATCGTGGTAAAACGAGTTGTCCTGAATGTCATGGAACGCGATTAAGAGGAGATGCTTCCAATGTAAAAATCAATGGACTTTCGATTCAAGAAGTGGTTTTATTATCCATTGAAGAAGCACACGATTTCTTTGCTGGATTGGAATTGAGCCAATACGATAAAACGGTTTCAAAACGCATTTTACCAGAAATTCAACAACGTTTAGGCTTCTTAAAAGATGTAGGTTTAGGATATTTGACTTTGAATCGAGCTGCCAATTCACTTTCAGGAGGAGAATCACAACGCATCAATTTAGCGACATCTTTGGGAAGTAGTTTAGTTGGATCTGTTTACGTTTTAGACGAACCTTCCATTGGTTTGCATCCAAAAGATACAGAAAGATTGATTTCAGTTTTGCAACGTTTAAAAGCACTTGGAAATACGGTCATTATCGTTGAACACGAAGAAGAAGTTATGAAAGCGGCGGATGAAATCATCGATATTGGTCCAAAAGCTGGAATATTTGGTGGCGAGGTTGTATTTCAAGGAGATTTTTCTCAGTTAACCTCGGCTAGCAATAGTTTAACCGCTGAATATTTAACTGGAAAACGTGTTATTCCTGTTCCAACTAAACGTAGAAAATCGAATAATAAAATCACGATTGAAGGTGCGCGCCAACACAATCTTAAAAATTTAACAGTTTCCATTCCATTAAATAGTTTAGTTTGTATAACGGGCGTTTCAGGTTCTGGAAAATCAACGTTGATACGTTCCATTTTGTATCCTTCAATCCGCAAAGAATTAGGCTTGAGCAGCGATTTAATCGGAAAATTCGACGGAATTAGTGGCGATTTAAAACAAATTAAAAACGTTGAATTTGTGGATCAAAATCCCATTGGAAAATCCTCGCGAAGCAATCCAATTACGTATGTAAAAGCATTCGACGACATTAGAGAATTGTATTCACGACAAGCAATTGCCAAAGCACGAGGTTACAAACCTGGATTTTTCAGTTTCAATGTCGAAGGCGGACGATGCGAAATGTGTGAAGGTGAAGGAACGATTACAGTTGGAATGCAATTCATGGCCGATGTTCATTTGAATTGTGAAACTTGTAAAGGTAAACGCTATAAATCCGAAACTTTAGAAGTTGAATACCGAGGCAAGAACATTTACGATTTATTAGAAACAAGTTTGGAAGAAGCATTGGAATTTTTCAAAGCTGGAAAAGATAAATTAGATTTAAAAATCGTCGATAAAATTCAACCATTAGTTGATGTTGGCTTGGGTTATTTAAAAGTTGGACAATCGTCAAGTACCATGAGTGGCGGTGAAGCACAACGTATAAAATTGGCTTCTTTTCTATCAAAAGGAATCAATGCCCCTGCAACACTTTTCATTTTTGATGAACCAACGACAGGCTTACATTTCTACGATATTGAAAAATTATTGATTGCATTTAACGCATTAATAGATCGAGGTCATTCAGTGGTTGTTATTGAACACAACACAGAAGTTATCAAATGCGCAGACCACCTAATAGATATAGGTCCAGTTGGAGGAGAAAATGGAGGTCTCGTTTTGTTCCAAGGAACTCCAGAAGAAATATTGAA
>RFNX01000302.1 GCA_009926905.1 Flavobacteriales bacterium | reverse complement strand
ATTTGGGTTGGAATTTCATATAGACCATTCGGGATTAATAAAAAGAAAGATCCGCTTGAGGAAGAGGAAGATGCAGAAGAGGATAAACAATATAATGAGGAAGATAAAAACTAACTCTTTAATTATTAAAAAAGGTGTCAAGCACAAATATTGATTTTGAAAAAATAATAAACGGTTGTTTGAAGCACGATGCTGCCTCACGCAAACAGTTGTATGAACTTTTTTCGAAAAAAATGTTCAGCATTTGTCAACGTTATTCAAAATCTAAATCAGATGCGGAGGATATTTTTCAAGATGCGTTTTTAAAAGTTTACAAAAACATGCATCAAGTTAAAAGTCCAGTTCAATTAGCTGGATGGATACGAACGATTTTTGTAAATACATCCATCGATTTTTATAAAAGAGAGCTTAAAAACGCACCACTTGAATTATCAGAAGTTCATGAATTTCGCTCTTCAGAAAATTCAATTTATGACCAATTGACTTATGATGAATTCTTGTTATTAATAGACAAACTTCCTCTAAAAATGAGAATTGTTTTCAATTTATACTCCATTGAAGGATACAGTCACCAAGAAATTGCAGAACAATTAGATATTAACATAGGCACATCAAAATCAAATTTGCACGATGCTAAGAAAAGATTACAAGAATTAATAGCAAATTCAACAAAGGAAAAGATCCAATTAACATCAACTAATATTTTCTAATATGAACGAAATGGAAAATGTAAACTCTGACAATTCAGAAAACGTTTTAAGAGAAAGATTCTCTGAAGCTCCTACTATCGATAATCATTTGTGGGAAAATATTGAAAAAGCACTTCAAGAAAGTGACAAAAGAAGAAGATTCATTTTGTTCAGAAATTTAACTTTGGTTTTATTAGTTATTGGCTTTTCGTTTTCATACTTGTTCTTTAGACTAAATAGTGAAAAGAAGTTAGCTAGCATCAAAGAGCAAGACAATGATGATCTTTCTAAGCTTAATGTGTCCAAAAGAACTGTTGAGATTAGAAATAAAAAGTCAAAATTTAAATACCATCAAAGTAAGAAATCAGCGAATGAATCGATTAGTAAAATTGCTTTAAAAACAAAAATAGAGGTTTCAAAAATAGATTACACTGAAAATTTATCTTCGTCTTATGGTTCAAGAAATCAGAATCAAATAACAGCTACAACTAATCAAAACATTGAAAGAAATTCAAATTTAGATGCGTTCACTAGACAAGAATTAACTGGTTCAAAAACAAAAATCGAAATAAACACTAATGAATTTGAGAAAGTGCAAAGTGAATTTTCTGTGAATGAATCGAAATTGACAAATAACGCTATCGTTCCAAACAATAATCTCGTTAATTCTAAAATTGAGAAAGTTGAAACGAGTAATAAGCTAGCATCAAACAACAAAGCAATTTCAACTCCAACGACCAAAGACTCTTCTGTTCTTAACACTAATCTTGTTAAATCAGAAATTCAGAATGTAGAAATTAGTGAAAATCATTCATCAAACAAGGATACTATTTCAACTTTAACAACAAATGATAAAGATACAACGATTGAAAACATCGCCAAAGTAGTTCAAGAAACAGACAACCAACCCAAAGGAATCATAGCTCAACCATTCAAAAGATGGGAAGTTGGTTTTGCAATTACTCCAGCTTACAGTTTTCGAAATTTAGCGGCAACAAATTCGGTTTCAACTCCAATAAATTCAAATGAACGAGGAACTTTAAAAACTAATTTTGGATTAAATTTCGGCTATCATTTCAACAATAATTTCAAAATTTCAGGTGGAGTTGCAACCTTAAATTATAAAAGCGAATTTGTTGTAGATGATCTTATTGTTTATTGTGATACGGATGAAAACACGCTTCAATTTGACACTGATTTTGGTTCAATCATTCAAAGTCAAGATGATTTTGAAGGTGAAGAACCCGATGAAAATGAGTTAAATGAAAATGAAGAAGATTATATTACCGTAAATGTTAAAGGAAGTCAAACCATTCAAATGATTCAATTTCCAATCCTTGCGACTTTAAAAACTAATGGTAAAAAAGTTAATTTCTTTATCGAGGGAGGTTTAACACTAAACGCTATAACAAAAAGTGAATTTGATGTTAAGATACAGGGCTATGAAGGGATAACAAGAACAGATTCTTTTAACCTAAGGCAAATTACTACCTCATTGATTTTTAATGGTGGAATTGAATACAAATTTTCAGATAGTTTTTCCTTGCAAATTAGCCCAACTTTTAGGTATTCACTAAATTCAATTTCCAGCTCATCAAGCTCAAAAATTCATCCGTATTGGTTAGGAACAAACATTGCTCTGACTTATAGATTCTAGTTTTTTTAGTGCCGACCCAACCTTTTTATTACATAATACTCTTAAGATTATTAAACCTATTTATTACTATATGAAAAGTAAACTTTTTGTTTTTTGTTTTTTGATTTCAAGTTCTTTAGTTCATGCGCAATGGACAAACACTTATAACGGTCAAGGCGATAAAAGTTCCGTGATTACTGGTTCTGCAACCGACCAAAATGGAAATATTTATCTCTGTGGATCTACTATAAATATTGGAGCAAGCAAAGATATCTTGGTTGTAAAACTAAATTCTAATGGAGATACACTTTGGACAAATGTGTACGATGGACCAGGAAATGGAATGGATGAAGCATTAGCAATTGTTGTTGACCAAAATTCGAATTCTTACATTACTGGATTTCAACGAGGTAGCGGCACAGGAACGGATATGGTTACCATAAAATACGATGTGAATGGACAACGTGTTTGGGTTAAATCTTACATTTCAAATATAAATTCTGACCAGACGGATAAAGGAAATGCGATTGCTGTCGATCAAAATGGTAATGTTTATGTTACAGGTCAATCAGATAGTGATGCAACCTCTGTAAACAATGATGATTATGTGACAATAAAATACAGTTCAACAGGAATACAATCTTGGATTGCTATAAAAAATGGAAGTGGAAACGGAACAGATAGAGCAGTTAAAATTGTTTTAGATGCTACAAATAATGTATATGTTACTGGTCGTTCATTCAACGGAGCTGAAGATGATTATTTAACAATAAAATACAATGGTGCAAATGGTTCTCTCGTATGGGAACAAATATTGGATAGAACACGTTTTGATCGTCCAACGGATATGGTTATTAATCGTACAACTGGAAACGTTTACGTTACTGGAAGATCGAGAGATATTACTTATGATTATGTTACTGTTGCTTACAATTCAACAGGTACAGAATTATGGCAAGCAATTTATGACAACATTGATGACGACCGAGCAACTGGTATTGCGATTAATGCAGCCGGAGAATTATTTGTAACTGGCCAATCAGATGTAGATGCTACAACGAATTTTAATTACAACATCACAACCGTTAAGTATTCAACTGCGGGTGTTCAACAATGGGTTAAAACTTATTCAGGTGCTGCGGCTAACGATGATATCCCAACTGATATATGTGTGGATGCAACAGGTAATGTTTTTGTAACTGGTTTTTCGGATACAGATGCAAGTTTAAATGTGTCAAATGACTTTGTAATTCTTGGTTATACAGGTATAGGGAACGCTATTTTCTCAACAACATTTACTCAAAATGGAACTTCAAATGATATCCCAACATCAATCATTTCAGACATTAACAACAATGTCATCGTTTCTGGTAGCATTGAATTAATTCCTTCAAAAAACGCGGTAAGTATCAAATACAATCCAACAGGACAAATACAATGGAACAAAAAATATGCTTCAATTGGTGATAATTCCAGTAATAGTCGCGCAATTGCGATAGATAACAATGGGAATACCTTTGTTGCTGGATATACAGTTGAATACAATGCGGATAGAAATTTTTCATTACAAAAAATTGATCCAAATGGCGCAACTGTATGGATGAGAACTTTAAATGGAACCTCAGCATCAGGTAGCATAGACGAAGCATTAGGAGTAGCGATTGATGCTACTGGTAATATATTTGTAGGAGGTTTTGTTAAAAATTCAGGAACTTCTTATGATTATTTAGTAGCAAAATACAATCAAGCAGGCGATTCACTTTGGACAAGAACCTATGATTATCCTACAGCAAATGGCTCTGATAAAGGACTCGCTCTTTCACTTGATAATTCAGGAAATGTCTATTTGACAGGAAGAAGCGACAGCGATCCAAATACAACATCCAACATTGACGTTTTGACAATTAAATGGGATGCAAATGGTAATCAATTGTGGGCTACTCGCTATAATAACACAAGTAATAATTCAGATTTAGCGAGAGTTATGAAAATTTCGAATGCTGGTAATGTATATGTAGCTGGAAGAACATTTAATGGATTAAACTACGATTTTCTTTTGTTAAAATACAATTCTTCTGGTGTGCAACAATGGGTTAAAACATATGATGGAACTGGTAACGATGCCGTTAATTCCATGACCCTAGACAATTCTGAAAATATTTATTTGACAGGATATTCGCAAAGTTCTATAACATCTGACACCAACATTATTACTGTTAAATATAACAATTCAGGAACCCTTCAGTGGTCAAAAATCTATGACGGAGCTTTACACGGAAATGATGTGGGGAAAAATATCGTATTAGACAATTTAAACAATGTAATCATTTGTGGAACAACGGATTCAGATGCTTCGTCTCAAAGTTTAAACAACGACATTGTAACGATTAAATACGATAATTCTGGCACGTTGGTTTGGCAAAAAATCTACAACAACCCTTCGAGTCTTGACGATGAAGCGGAAGAATTGAGAGTTGATTCTAATAACAATGTTTTTGTTACTGGCGAATCTGATAGCTTAGTTGGCAACGGAAACAATTACGATTATGTAACTCTAAAATACTCTTCAACAGGAAATTTATTAAACCGTTCTGTTTTTAATGGTGTTGGAAATAATAAAGACATTCCTACAACTATGGAAATGAAAAGTGGATTTTTATATGTTACAGGAGGAAGTCTAAACACAAACTTGCAAAGAGATATTGTAACTATCAGATATAAAACGGATCCAAATGCGGGAATTGAAAACACCAACTTAGCTGATAAAATACAAATTTATCCAAATCCATTTTCAGATTTTTGCTACATCAATATTGAAAAATTACAAGATTTATACAACCAAAAAGTACATTTTGACATTGTAAACATTCTAGGTGAAACAGTCCTATCAGAAGAAATTGAGTATAGCCCAATCATCAAATTCAGTAAAATGAATTTAAAACCTGGTGTCTATTACATCAAGCTAGAAAACCTAAATAATTCTCTCCAAATTATCATTCTGTAATTCCTTGAAGATGGAAAAAAAGATTAAAAAAACAATCTCTTGTGCTGAAGTGTCTTATGACCAAATTGATGTAACTAGAAATCTAAACTACATTCCTAAAATTGGAGATGTGGCTTTATTTGAAGTGCTTGAAATCGGAAAACATAAGACAGTTCAGAGCGAGTCTAAAAGAAATGTTGCCATTCTAAAAGGTGATTTTATTTTGGCTGCTTTTGCAAATCGTTATGCCACTGCGCAATTCGAAGGTTATATTCCAGAGCAGCCAACAGAAATACTTGATATTCTAGGTGCAGGAGGAGCAATCGGACTTGTTAAATCAAAAAATGCAGCTTTTGAAGACATAGAACCGACAAAACTAAAATTAGTTGGGTATGCAATAAATGATTCAAAAGAAATCGTAAATACACTTTATTTCAATTCTACAAAAAGTAAATTCAGAGGCGAAGTTCCGAATAATGCAAAAGTATTTTTGTCAATTGGTTCAACGATGGACAGCGGGAAAACAACTACTGCAGCTTACCTTGCCAGAGGATTGAAACAATCGAACAAAAAAGTAGCATTTATCAAATTGACTGGGACGTGTTATACAAAAGACAAAGACTTGGTTTACGATTGTGGTGCGGATGTTAGTATTGACTTCGTTAATGCAGGCTACCCATCAACGTTCATGATTTCAAAAGAAGACATTTTGGATATTTATCAAACGCTTTTAGATAGCTTGGCGGCTGAAAAACCGGATTATATTGTCATGGAAATCGCAGATGGTTTGGTGCAACGTGAAACAGAGTTTTTATTAAGAGACACTGCTTTCATGAAAACTATTGACAAGGTAATTTTATCTTGTGGCGATAGCTTGGCAGCATTTTGGGGCATTTCGTTTCTCTCTGATTTAGGTTACAAACCTTCCATTATCGCAGGAAGATTTACCA